>RDXT01000820.1 GCA_004292985.1 Bacteroidota bacterium | reverse complement strand
GGCACTTCTCCCGGCCAGTACCATCTCGGCATCCGGATCACAGAGGCGGCGCGTATGCTCAAGGAAATGCCGCTTTCGGTATCTGAAATCGCTTATAAGGCTGGATTTGAGTCCGAGTTTTATTTCTCCCGCATCTTTAAAAAGAAGATTGGACTCGCACCGGGGGAGTACCGGAAGGGGTAGGAAGAGAAAAGGCTCATATAAACATTTTCATATATATCGGGTTGTTCTGAAGTCTGGCATCGTGGTAGCCAGATTTAACGGGTATGCTATGAATAAAAACGGGAAGCTATTTGACTTTTTTTATTCAAAGCTCCTCTCAGGCAAGACCAAGGAAAGAAGCGAGGTCCTCATTATTGCCGTAGCCATCATAAGTTTTGTGCTGCACCTCTTGCTGATCGTGCTGGCAGACCTTCATATCCTCCCGGTAAATGAGTCTTCGGTCCTCCTGAGCAGCCCTATCGCAGCGATATACACCCCCTTCTCCTTTATCTTGATATATGAGGTGTACCTGCTGGTGTATTATCTGCCCAAATCCACCGCTTTTTATATCGGCAAGCAGTATGAAATCATTACCCTGATCATCATCAGAAGGATGTTTAAGGATTTGTCCAGGCTGGAACTCACTTCCGATTGGTTTAGGGTAGAGGGCGACCTTCAGTTTACCTACGATCTGGTGGCCACGCTTGTGCTGTTTTTTCTGATTTATGCCTTTTACAGATTGAATGAGGCTACATCAAAAGACCGGGTGAGCAGCCAGGAGTTGCCTTCGGAACTGGTACGGTTTATCCGGATAAAAAATATCATGGCTATGTGTCTGGTTCCCATATTTTTGATCCTGGCTGTATTCAGTCTCAGCAAATGGGTGTACGAAAGCTTTTTCTCGATTACCCAGATGGTAGCTTCGATGAAAGATGTCAACAAAATATTTTTCGATGAGTTTTTCACTGTCCTGATTCTGACGGATGTGTTACTGTTGCTGCTATCCTTTTTGCATACAGACAACTTCAGCAAAGTGATCCGAAACTCCGGGTTTATTATTTCAACGATTTTGATAAAGATTTCATTCGGAATAGAGGGGCCTCTAAATACCGTTCTGATTGTGATAGCGGTACTGTTTGGCGTAGGAATTCTGGCCATTCACAACCTGTACCGCAAACTCACGCCCTCCGACAGTTGAGCGCAAAGCCCGGCCTTAATGTGTAACCAGATAGCGACCAGAGCCGGGCAGGTGTATGGGCTGTGCATCTATGCGAAGGGGCTGCGACCCTCTTTCGTACGCCGCAAGTGAATCGCGGTAAGCGGCTTCCTGCCGCTGTATCAGGGCCTGCATCTCCGCTTCTGTGCGGATATCGGCCAGCCAGCGCGCCCGGACCGTCCGGAATTCCGGCTGTCCGCCAGCACCCTGGCGGGCAAAACGCAGTTCATAGACTTCCTCTTTGCGGCTGTGGAGCCGCACATCCTCCCAGCCCTTGCCTGTGCCGATCAGCCCTGATTCCCAGGGATCCGCACTGCCTTCGCCCGGGAGATACACCCAATAGGTGATTTCCCGGCCTTTAAATCCGGGATAAGCCTGCGGATTGGCCAGTTTTACTCCAAAAGGGCGCATTGGCTGCCGGGGTTTCGGAGGCAAGGGGACCTCTGGTAGCGACTGCGTGGCTGCTACAGGCAGTTTTTTCCAGCTTTTTGCCAGTGAGTCGTAGCGAAACACCGTCAAAGAGCCGCTTTGAGGCGGCACAACGAGGCTCAGTGGGCCATTGCTCATGATATCTATCCCAAGAACAGGACTTGCGGGCAGTGTTTCGTCGCCCGGTTCCCAGAAGCGGTAGCGAAAGCCCCCGCTATGTGCCGTGAGCCGCAGGCCCTCCGGCAAAGTCAGCGAAGTTACCTCTTCTCCCAAATCCGGGGGCAGGGGATTGGTTTCCGGCGCTGAGGCTGGGGTATTTTCGCTTGCAGGCGCGGGCGCAGGTAGCGGCGTATCCGGCCATACGAGCAGCGCCAGTGGCAGCAGAGATGCGAGGCCTATTCCTGCCGCGAGGCGGTACAGGCGTTTCCGGAGCCGCAGTTTTGGGGCTTCTGCCTGGTAGCGATGCATCAGGCCCTCAAAATCACGCTGCGCAGCGATCTTTTCAGGTGCCGGTGCCTGAGAGCCGTCGGTATGAATGTCGTATTTTTTCATTTGCTATCCTCCCAGCTTGTGAGCCATGTTTTCAGCTTGCCGAGCACCCGGTACAGCTTTACCTTGGCGTTGTTTTCGCTGATGCCGAAGATAAGACCGATCTCCCGGAAGGGCATTTCTTCAAAAAAACGCAGGCGGATCAGTTCTGCTTCTTCGGGTTTCAGGAATTGTAAGGCTTTGACTATCAGTTCTGTACTTTCCGCAGAGAAAGGCTGCCGGGTTTCTGCGACCAGGGCGGGCAGCTGTGCCTGGTCCAGCCGGATCGTGCGCCGCCTTTTGCTCTGGCGGTAGTACATGTTCACTTCGTTGAGGGCAATCCGGCAGAGCCATGCCGAGAAGGGCAGGCCCCGGGACTCGTAGCGGTCCAGTTTCTGGAGGGCTTTGAGAAAGACCTGCTGTGTGAGGTCGGCGCAGAGGTTTTCGTCGCTGCATCTTCTCCAGATAAAGAGGTACAGCCGCTCGTGATAGCGCTCATAGAGCACCCGGAACTGCCCCGGATCACGCCGGGCGGCGTCTATCAGGGCCAATTCGGCTTGTATTTCGCGGGGGCTGATGCTTTTTTCGCCCGAAGTGCCCATCGTCAGACTTGTCATTGGGTGTGCGGTCTCACAACACTTCCTTTACCACCTTCCACACATTTTCTGCCACCACCCGATGTCCTTCCGCATTGGGGTGAATGCCGTCGGGGAGCATAAGTGCTTCATTTCCAGCCACTCCCTTGAGCAGGAAGGGGATAAATGCCGTATGGTTGACCATCGCGAGTTCGCGGAAGAGGATCTCGAATTTTTCGGCGTAGTCGGGCCCCTGGGTGGGTGGGACCTTGATACCAGCGATGACAACAGCCGCTTTGGGGTTTTTGCTCAGCACCTGGTCAAGGATGTCCTGAAGGTTGCGCCGGGTACTTTCGGGGTCTATGCCCCGCAGCCCGTCATTGGCCCCCAGTTCCAGTACAAACACATCTATCTGCTGTTGTTCGAGCAGCCAGGAGATGCGCTGGCGGCCTCCGGCACTGGTTTCGCCGCTGGCTCCTGCAATGACAACCTCATAGGCAAAGCCTGCCGAATCTACCTTCTGCCGGACCTGCGCCGGGAAGGACTCAGCAGCCTCGACCCCATAGCCTTCGGTGAGGCTGTTGCCAAAAAACAGCAGCACCTTCCGCTCGGTGTCCGTGGCAGGAGCGGTTTTTTGAGTTGCGGGCTGGCATGCCAGAACAAAGCTCAGGACCAGTACAAAGGGGGAAAGTCGTTGCATGGCAGGAAGAATTCTTCAGACGAAGCTATGAGATTTTGGCTTAACATGCTACCCCCGGACAGGAACTTTGTGGCACGGGACTAATATTCCATGATAAACTTCGACAGGTTTTGCCTCAGGTCCAGCCCCAGCTTTTTGCGGAGCCGGTACCGGGCAATCTCTACCCCCCGCAGGGAGACACTCATGAGGTTGGAGATTTCCTTGGTGCTCAGGTTCAGGCGCAGCAGCACGCAGAGTTTCTGCTCATTGGGGGTGAGGTCGTGAAAGTCCTCCCGCAAGCGGTTCAGAAAGTCTCCGTGAATCTGGTCAAAATGGTATTCAAACTGCTTCCAGTCTTCCTGAAGCCGCAGGGTAGTGTCTATTTCCTTCACAATTTTCTCCAGCGCCTGTTTGGTTTCGATGCTTTTTCCTTTTCGCTTCACCTCTTCCAGCTCTCCTTTGATGGTTTCCATAAATTCGTTTTTCACCACCAAATTCATCGTGGAGGCGGCCAGCAGGCTATTGAGGTGCTGAAGTTCGCTTTTCATTTTATCTTCTTCGATTTGCCGCACAGCCTGCTCTTTCTGATGCTCTATTTCCAGGAGTTCCTGCTGTTTGTTCAGCAGTTCTCTTTGTCTGGCATTTTCCAGCGATTCGGTTTTCTGCTTGTAATGGCGTTTTTGCAGCCGGGATAAGAGCCATAAGGACCCTGCGGCAAGCAGCACATATAGTATCCGCGCAGGCAGGCTTCGGTGAGGGGGCGGGTTTACTTTCAGAAAAAGAGGCTGGCTGGTGATGATCTGCCCCAGAAAGTTTTTGGTCTGCACACTGAACTCGTACTCTCCCTCTTTGAGGTTGGTGTATTCTTTGGTCGTTGTGTGGACCCACTCTCCATAGCCTTCGTCAAAGCCTTTGAGGCAATAGCGGAACTGCTGGTTGTTTACTTCATTAAACTGAAATGCCTCTACCTCAAACTGTAGCACTTTGGCCCGGAAGGAAACGGTCAGTCTCGGCAGGCTCTCTGATTGTACACCAAACAGTTTGCGTTCATATAAGAGGGTGTCTTCGGCCACATTGGTTACCTTGCTGATAATCAGGGGCTTTTCTGCGGCCAGGCGGTTTTCCAGTTCAGGCCGGTACTGGATAAACCCTTCGTTGGCATTAAACAGCACGCCGTCATCGGTATGCACCGAAATGTTGAGCAGGTCATTATTGAAAGAATAGCGCAGCTGAAACAGCGAGGACGGCACGAATGTATAGTTACCGGCATTGATCTGTTTAAAAAATCCGGCTGTATGCTCGGCATAGACATGCACGTTTTTCTGATTGTCCTGCACCAGCAGATAGACCTGCTGCTCACCCAGCACGCTGGAAAAGGTTTCTGACTTTACGATGCGGTTGCCGGAGGGATCGAGTTTATATACACCCTTTGGGGTACCGAGATAAAGTTCGTTGTCAATCCGGCTCAGCACAATCTGCTCATTTCCGGGTAGTCCCTGCCCCACGGATATCTGCGTAACAGCGGCGGCTGTCAGATCGGGCGACAGCGCCAGCTGATACAGGCCTTTGTAGAACTGCCCGACCCAGATTTTGCCTTCCCGGTCTTCTTCAAAAAAGCGGCTCGACTCCTCAAATCCGCTGATTTTGCCGACGCCCTGCAGCTCCATGTTGCCATTCATCCGGAAAAGATACAGGCCCGAGTAGGTTCCTCCGATGGCAAATTCCGGGTTTGACTGAAGGTGCTTTACCTGCCAGAGTCCGTGTGTGTGTGCGATCCGCCGGGCAGTGCCGTTTGCCAGCAGGAAAAGCCCGGTGTGATGACCGGCATACAGCTTCCCGGCGATGTTTTGCATGCCATAGGAGGGGCCTTCGGTACCGGTAAGAAACACGCTTTGTGTAGTGTTGTTAGCCAGAAAGTAGATGCCGCCCGAGGTGGTATAATAGGTGCCTTCGTCTCTGTGGTAGGCTTCGTACCCGCTGCCCTGGATGTTGATTTCCTGATTGATAAAACGCATCGGTGAGTTGATATCAACGAGCGCAATCCCGTTTTGCATACCTACCCACAGATTGCCGGAGTAGTCCTGAAAGGTCCGCAGGCAGGCGTTGGACAAGAGGCCATCTGCGGTCCGGATGTTTTCGATGGTTTGTTTTTGCGGGTCAAACAGAAAGAGGCCCGCCGTTTGGGTAGAGATGGCCAGGCGGTTGTCTGAAAGCTGGAGCACATGGTTTACATACTTGCTCTGAAGGGCTTTGCTGAGGGTGCTGTATTTGCCTGCCACCCCAAAGGGAGTCGTAAATTCGATCTTTCCCGAATTGTACATCAGCAGGTACCCGCCGTCCTCCGGGATGATCCCGGCAAGGGTCTCGTTGCTCATAGGGGTCAGATAGGCCGGGGCGAGGAGTTCGCGGTCCTTTATTTCAAAAAGTTGCCCCTGTCTGCTCTGGACAAACAGCTTTCCGTCGGTTTTGAAGGTACGGTTAAAGCCATCCGGGTGCGTAAGCACAGACACGGACTGCCCGTCATAGATATAAATGCCCTGAAAGGTACAGAAATAGGCTTTGGAGTTGAGCAGGAAGACATCCCAGACCTCATCGAAGTCGGGCGCAGACGCGGGGATATTGTCCACAAGTGAGACCATCTTCCAGTCTCCGGTGAAGTACCCGAACACGCCCTGCGAGCCAAAATACAGGCGGTCTGTTTGTTCATCAAAGGCGAGGGAGCGTTGCTTTTTGCCTGTTTGGGAGGCGTGCTGCTCCCATGACCTTCCATTGTAGGAAAGGATGCCGAGGTTGTTTGCCGCGAACAGGGTCATGTCCCTGTTCTGAGCAAAATCAATGTTTTGTATCCCGGCTTTGTAGTCGGAAGGTGTGAAGTTATGGACAGGATACTTTCCCGGAAAAGCCCGGCACAGCAGGCCCGTGGAGAGGGCAGACAGCAGGAGGAGAATGATCCGCCTGTGAAGCGTGCCGCACGTGCCGTGAAAGTAGCAAAAACCCATAATTTATTAATAATGAATAAGTTGTAAGTTCAAAAGTACTACTTTGTAGTAGTCTAAAAAATTTTTGATGAAATTTTTGATGAGGTTCATTTTTTTTTCCTGCCCGTTTACGGAGTTACATTAGCATCCGCTACTCGTAAGAATGATCGCCAGGGGCATCATGTTTCACCTTTACTAATGAACGGTAATGAAAATTGTTCAGACGCTACTACTATGCTTTTTTGCCCTTTCAGCTACAGCCCAGACCGATAAGGTATCTGTCTCATCTGGTCAGGAAGGGATGAAGTTGCTTGTCAATGGCAACGATTTCTTCATCAATGGGATGAACTGGGACTACTTCCCGATCGGCACCAATTTCTCGTACAGTTTGTGGAAGCAGCCCGATGACATCATCCGGGCGGCCCTCGACTCCGAGATGCCTATGCTGAAAGGTATGGGTGTCAATGTGGTGCGGCAATACACAGGCGTGCCCGCCCGCTGGATCAGCTACATCTATGAAAAGTACGGCATCTATACGATGCTTAACCACTCCTTCGGGCGCTATGGCCTGACCTTAAACGGCGCATGGGTAGCAAATACCGAATACGCCGACGCCCGCACACGGGAGCTGCTGCTTGCCGAAGTGAAGGCAATGACCGAGGAGTATAAGAATACGCCCGGACTTCTGCTGTACCTGCTCGGCAACGAAAACAACTACGGACTGTTCTGGGAAGGTGCTGAAACAGAAGATATTCCCATCGAGGACCGGAAGTCCACCGTGCGGGCAACGGCCATGTACAAGCTCTTCAACGAGGCTGCGATGGCCATGAAAGGCATTGACACCGGGCACCCTGTAGCGATGTGCAACGGCGACCTGCTCTTCCTCGAAATCATTGCGAAAGAGTGTAAAAACGTGGACATCTTCGGTGTGAACATGTACCGGGGAGCCTCCTTTGGCGATGCATTCCAGCGGGTAAAGGCTGAGTTTAACAAGCCGATCATGTTTACGGAGTTTGGGGCAGATGCATTCAACACCCTCAGCAATGAGGAAGATCAGCAACCCCAGGCCCGCTATATGCTGAGCAACTGGAAGGAAATCTATGAAAACGCAGCTGGCCTGGGTAAATCAGGCAACAGCATCGGCGGCTTCACCTTTCAGTTCAGCGATGGCTGGTGGAAATTCGGACAGACCAGCAACCTCAGCCTCCATGACAACAACGCCTCATGGAGCAACGGCGGCTATCAGAGCGATTTTATCGAGGGTGAAAACAACATGAACGAAGAGTGGTTTGGCATTTGCGCCAAAGGCCCCACCAATGAGAGAGGCCTCTACCAGCTCTATCCCCGTGTAGCTTATTACGTGCTGAAAGAAGCCCACCAGTTTAATCCCTTACGGCCAGGAACGACCCTTTCTGCTTTGGAAAGCCATTTTTCGGGTATCCAGCTGACAGATGCAGCGATCAGGGCGCGGGGCGATAAGGCAGCCCTCACCAGCGAGCAGGTTAAAAAAGTGCGCATGAGCGAGCTGCGGATGGATTTTTATACCTTCAGCACGGGAGGCGAGCGGATTTCAACCCCCCAGAACCCCATTGCCGGCCAGAGCAGCTACCCCAACCAGCTGGGTTTTGACCACATGCAGTCCTTTTTTATCGGCGTAGCGGCGAATCCTACCGAAAGCTTCCAGGCAAATGTGTCCTTTAACGTACTTGGCAACGTAGCCGAAAACCCCATCAATGAAATTTTCTACGAAAACCGGGGCCGTATCAGAACGGTGCAATCCTTCAACATCGGCAATGGCAACAACAGCGCGGTCGAACTTTCGGGTGCCGAGCGCCTCAAGGTGTACCGCGCCGATATAAACTGGACTGCCAGATACTTTGACCTGAAAGGATTTTACCGGACCGGACATTATCACTGGGGCTACGAGGGCGACTTCTTCGGATTTTACCCCGAAGCCAACTACGGTCCCAACATAGATATCTACAACGGTGATGCCCCTTTCGGCTTTGAATTAACAGGCAAAAGAGAGCTGAAGAACTTTAAGGTGGCTTTTGGTCCTCAGCTGTGGTGGGGAGCCAACCCTGCGATTCTGGCGAAATACAGCAAGCGTATCGGTAAATTTGACATAGCAGGCGTTTTCCACGAAGACCTGGATGAGCAGGCACCCGCCGTGAGTTCATTTGCGATCCCTATTCCCCCCACCCGCAGAGCCTCGCTGTATGTAAAGAGAAAACTGGGAAGTGTGGGTGTCGAACTGGGCGGTATCTGGTCGAACTCAAACCGCGTGGGCGAAGTATTTCAGGTATCGCGCAAATCCGCCACAGGCGAAAACGAAGTCTATCAGGACGAAACCACCATGAACGATACCTGGGGTGGCAAACTCAAGCTAACCTACGCTTCAGGGCCGCTTCAGTGGTATGCCCAGAGCGCTGTGCACGGACTCCTCGCGCAGGGCGGTGCCGATTATACCAAAACCTTTACCGGCTGGCGGCTCAAAGACAGCGGAAGCGGTAACCAATACAATTTCCTGAGCGGCTTCACCGTAGGCCTGGGCCATCTCCAGATTGCCCCCAATTTCCTGTGGCAGAAACCCATCGAAGGCCCTATGCCCATGGATGTGCCTGCACCCGGCCGGGCGAGAAACATTCTCGACGACCCCTTTGCTGTGCGCTCAAACCGGGAAACGGTGGCAGGTGAAATTCTGTTAACCTATGACCCTACGCCCGCCACCTGGATGTATGAGTGGGACAGCGACCTTTCTGAAGACGCAAGATTTGCCATCAGCAGCGGATTTGTGTACCGCCACCTGCCCACTTCCCAGGATGCAGCCATCGGTATCCTCGGCGACGGACGTACCATCTTCGCTTTTCCCGGTGCAGCCCCCGCGCAGGACCTCTGGGAGGCATATGTTCGCATCGTTTCCAAGCTAAACCCTGATTTTGGACTTATCTCCAACCTCTATGCAGGTACGGCCCAGGCCAACGGCAGCGATGCCAGACTTGTCAAGCGCTTTGGCGGCGACTTGCGTGTCATTTATAAGAAGACAAAACTCACCACCATGGTTAAGGTAAACGATTGGGGTCCATATGACTACCACCGCGACTTTAACCTCACCTTCCCGCTGCAGGTTACAGCCGACCTTTCCACCAACCTGGGAAAACCCTCCTGGTTTGACCTGCCCAATTCCCGCCTGGGTATCCGCTATACCTGGCGCTCCCTCGACCGGTATTCGCCCCGTTACTGCCCTGCAACGACGTTTGATACCCGAGGTGAAATCATCTGTGATCCGAATGCTATCGGCTTTGGCAACGGACAGGAATGGGAGATTCAGACCTATTTACAAATCAACATTGGCAATTAACCCCTCTCAACGAAGCAGGTTATGAAAAATATGAAGCATACATCCTCCGTACTTGCCCTTTTTACCGCATGGGCGATACTGACCATGGTAAGTTGTGAGAGAGACATGGAAGACCTCGAACCGGCGGCCTTCCCGACCACTCCGGAAGTGTTTATTGACGCATTCAGCGCCGGGCTCAACTATGGCGCTTTCGGCGGCTCAAAGGTAACGGCCTTCGACGTGGATGCCGAAGTGAAGTACAAAGGCTCAGCCTCTATGAGATTTTCCGTACCGGATGCAGGCGACCCACGGGGCGCGTATGCCGGTGGCAGCTATTTCACCTCCGTAGGACGCGATCTCTCCGGCTACGACGCCCTTACCTTCTGGGCTAAGGCCTCCAAATCAGCTACAATTGATGTGATCGGCTTTGGAAATGACTTCGGCGCTTCCAGTTTTCTGACCACGCTGAAGGCAGTAAAAGTCAATACCAACTGGCAGCAATACATTATTCCCATTCCTGATCCTTCCAAACTGACAGCGGAAAGGGGCATGCTTTTCTATTCTGAAGGCCCTGAAAGCGAACTTGGATATACCTTCTGGATTGACGAAGTGAAATTTGAAAAGTTAGGCACCCTTGCGCACCCCAGGGCTGTCATTTTGGACGGGCAAGCGCAGGTAACCTCCGCAGAGGTAGGCCAGCAGCTGAACATCGGCGGCACGAAGGTTACCTTCAACCTGCCCACAGGCATTGACCAGACCATTGAGACGGCACCTTCATTCTTTACCTTTATCTCTTCCAACCCTTCGGTGGCTTCTGTGAGCAGCAGCGGAGTAGTAACCGTGCTTGA
The DNA here is from genome assembly GCA_004292985.1 of Bacteroidota bacterium. Lineage (GTDB taxonomy): Bacteria > Bacteroidota > Bacteroidia > J057 > J057 > RDXT01. The sequence goes on along the minus strand of RDXT01000820.1, from coordinate 3,408 downwards.
GGCAGGTGCAGCAGTGATTACCGCCAAGCTGGGAGACGTAGAAGCCGTTGGTTCTCTGACGCTTAATTCAGCCGGACAGGCCACAGGTCCCACCACTGCGGCACCCACGCCTACCGTCAGTGCAGACAGCGTGATTTCCCTTTTCAGCAATGCCTACACCAACGTGCCTGTGGACACCTGGAATACCCGCTGGGAGTTTTCAACTGCCGAAGACTTTGACCTTCAGATTGCCGGAAACGATGTGAAACGGTACCGGGCGCTCAACTTTGTGGGCATCGAGTTCACCTCCCAGACCATCAATGCCTCGGCTATGACCCATTTTCACATAGATATCTGGACACCCGACCCCACCGAACTTCCGGCAGCCTTCAAGGTACTGCTCGTTGATTTCGGAGCGAACGGAGTATTTGGCGGGACCGACAACTCTTCGCATGAATTGTCATTCACCCGGCCAACCCTCGTTTCGAATCAATGGGTGAGTCTGGATATTCCCCTGTCGAATTTTACAGGTCTGGTAAACCGGGGGCATCTCGCCCAGCTGGTGCTGTCCGGCAGTTTGCCCAATGTCTATATTGACAATGTGTATTTCTACAATGCCGGAGTAGTTGTGCCAAGCGGGCCAGCCACTGCCGCGCCGACCCCTTCGCGGAGCGCTGCGGACGTCATCTCCATTTTCAGTGACGCATATACCAACGTGGCGGGTACAGACTTTTTCCCAAACTGGGGGCAGGCAACAACCGTTACCCAGGTGCCCGTGGCAGGAAACAATACCCTGCTCTATTCCGGCCTGAACTATCAGGGAACCCAGCTTGGCAGCAACCTCGATGTGTCTGCCATGACCCATCTGCACCTCGATTACTGGACAAAGAACTCATCGGCTCTGAATGCCTACCTCATCAGCCCCGGCCCGGTGGAGAAGGCATCTGTGCTGACCGTGCCTACGTCAGGCTGGTCAAGTGTGGATATCCCGCTGAGCACCTTTTCTCCTGTTGACCTCGCCAACCTGATTCAGCTTAAGTTTGACGGCAATGGCGATATCTATTTAGACAACATCTACTTCTACAAAACCAGCGGCGGCGGCGGTACTACCCCCACGACCGCAGCGCCCACACCGACCTTTAATGCTGCCAACGTCATCTCGGTATTCAGCAATGCCTACACCAACGTCGCCGGTACAGACTTTAACCCAAACTGGGGTCAGGCAACGGTGGTTACCCAGGTACCGGTTGCGGGCAACAATACCCTGCTGTACACCGGCCTCAATTATCAGGGCATTCAATTGGGCAGCAGCCAGAATGTGAGCAGCATGACCTCTGTGCACCTCGATTTCTGGACAGCCAATTCTACCGCATTAAAGGTATTTCTCATCAGTCCGGGACCGGCAGAGACGCCCTATACCCTGACGGTGCCTACCTCTGGCTGGACGAGCATAGATATTCCTTTGTCCGCATTTTCCTCGGTAGTTGACCTGACAAACGTGATTCAGTTCAAGTTTGAGGGCAACGGGACGATCTACCTCGACAACATTTTATTCCATAACTGAGCCGGTTAATACCATTCGCTATGAAGAGCAATCATCCGATTCTGATAAACAGCTTGCTGCTGGCCGCACTTTCCTTTGTATCCTGGAGCTGCCAGGACAATGGTAATTCTATCATTAACCGCAACTACGAACTGGTCTGGGAAGATAACTTCGATGGCCCTGCCGGAGAGTCTCCTGACCCTGCGAAATGGACCTACGATGTCGGGATCGGCCCCGGAAACGATGGCTGGGGCAACAATGAGCTGGAATATTACACCAGCCGCCCTCAGAACATATCCCTCGACGGGGCAGGTAACCTGGCCATTACGGCACGGAGAGAAAGCTTCGGAGGCCGTTCCTTTACCTCGGCAAGGATCAATACGAAAGATATCTTCGAACAGGCATACGGACGCTTTGAAGCGCGTATCAAAATGCCCTGGGGGCCTGGTATATGGCCGGCTTTCTGGATGCTGGGCGCAAATATTGACGAGGTAGCCTGGCCACAGTGCGGTGAAATTGACATCATGGAATACCGGGGACAGGAGCCTAACCTGATCCACGGTTCCCTGCATGGCCCCGGATATTCGGGAGGGGCAGCCGTTACCAAAAGCTTTGGCTTCACCAACAACCGCTTTGATGTGGATTTCCACATTTTTGCAGTGGAGTGGGGTGATGGCTACATTGATTACTACGTGGATGATACCCTTTATCAGCGGCTGAGACCAGAAGATGTCAATGGAGAATGGGTATATGACAATCCCTTTTATATCATCCTGAATGTGGCTGTGGGAGGAAATTATGTAGGGTTCCCTACGAGCCAGACACCCTTCCCACAAACGATGCAGGTGGATTATGTCAAGGTTTACAAAGAAGTTAACTGATTGAAAGATGGAACTGCAATATACCCGGATCGGCACTGACAGTTATTTTAAAATATCGGACAGTGATTCCCTTCGCCCGTTTTTTATGAGCATCGTCAGCGATTCTGACCACTGGATGTTTGTTTCCAGCAACGGTGGTATGAGCGCAGGACGAAAAAACGCCAATTACGCGCTGTTTCCCTATTATACCGATGACAAAATCACGGAGTCGGTCGAAATAACAGGTAGCAAATCCATCTTTCTGGTTCAGCAGGGCGATACCCGCCACATCTGGGAGCCATTTTCTATCCGCTATGAAGCTGTGCACCGCTGCACCCGGAATTTGTACAAGCATATTTTCGGGAATAAGATCATTTTTGAGGAAACCAACCACGACCTGCAACTGACCTTTCAGGTGGAGTGGAATTCCAGCGATACCTTTGGCTTTGTCAGAAAATCAAGGCTGATCAACCTCGCACAGGCAGAAGTAAGGGTATCTCTGGTGGACGGTATCCAGAACCTGCTGCCCTGCGGCGTGCCCAGCAGTTTGCAAAACAGCTCCAGTAACCTCGTGGATGCCTACAAACGGAGTGAACTGGACCCTGCCACGGGCCTGGCGATTTATGCCCTGAGCGCGATCATTGTGGATAAAGCGGAGCCCAGCGAGGCCCTGAAAGCCAATGTGGCCTGGTCACTCGGGCTTGAATCTCCCACCTATCTGCTCTCTTCCCTGCAACTGGCTGCTTTCCGCAAAGGTGCCCCGGTCCGCCAGGAGGAAGATGTAAAGGCAGAAAAAGGTGCTTATTTTCTCCACAAACAACTCGTGCTGGCCCCCCATTCGGAAAAAGAATGGATGATTGCCGCCAACGTGAACCAAAGCCATGTGGCAGTAGCCGGTTTGCAGCACCGGATCAAACATGAAAAAGGGCTGTATTCGCTCGTTGAAGCGGATGTCGAAGCCGGAACCCAGCGCCTGCGGGGCCTCAACGCTGCCGCCGACGGACTGCAACTGAGCGCAGGCCACCG
>RDXT01000117.1 GCA_004292985.1 Bacteroidota bacterium | reverse complement strand
AAAAAACAAGTTTTCCTTTCAACACGCGGTCTCCCGTTTCGGAAAATGCGTATTTGGAAGGATATTGCTGGGCAAAGGTCAGAATCGGAGCAAGGAAAAAGAGCAAGAAAAAGTTATTTCTCCTTTTCATGTGGTTTTTTCCGGGTGGGTTTGCAAATTGCACAATCATTAGTACAAGTTGTGAAGGAAAGTTAAAAAATACCTGCCAATTTTTCGCACAGCTTGTCACGAACCGCAACAATCCGGTGTTTTATGGTCAGGAGGCGAAAGCACTCCTTTGGATTTAGGTAAATATTCCGCTAACTTTAGCATTGTTTCTTTATGGAAGCACAGATGCCCGCCAACGAGTTCCAAAAGTATGCCGTAAAACACCTCGGCATGAGCAGCCACACGCTGCACGATTACACCCGCGCTCATGACTTCCTTGCCATGGCTCCGGGGATCTATAACCTCACGCCCAACATCATCGAAGAGCGTCAGCTCAATGTGATTGCGATGGACGTGTTTTCCCGCCTGATGATGGACCGCATCATTTTCCTGGGAATGGCGATCAATGACCAGGTGAGCAACATTGTGTCCGCACAGTTGCTCTTCCTCCAGTCGGTAGATGGCAAAAAAGACATCAACATTTACATGAATTCGCCCGGCGGATCGGTATATGCAGGTCTGGCCATTTATGACACAATGCAGATTGTAAGCCCTGACGTAGCGACCATTTGTACCGGAATGGCTGCCTCTATGGGTGCTGTGCTGCTCTGTGCTGGCGCCAAAGGCAAACGTTCTGCCCTGACCCACTCCCGCGTGATGATTCACCAGCCGCTGGGTGGCGCACAGGGACAGGCGACCGAGATCGAGATTGCCTACACGCAGATCCAGATCATCAAAGACGAATTGTATGGCATCATCGCCCACCACTCCGGCCAGACTGTCGAGAAAATCGCACAGGACTCTGACCGCGACTACTGGATGATCGCTGCCGAAGCGAAAGCATATGGCCTTATTGACGAAGTGCTGGCCCCACGCAAATAATTGATTTTCAGTCAGAATGAGAAACGAGAGCTGTTCCTTTTGCGGCCGGTCCAAACGTGAGGTCCAGATCCTGCTTGCAGGGTATGGAGGTGCGCATATTTGCGAAAATTGCGTAGCCCATGCCAATACCATTATCGAGGAAGAACTGAGCGAAAAACCCGTTGCCCGGATCGCGCAGGTGCCCAAACCCCGCGAAATCGCCCGCTTCCTCGACCAGTATGTGATTGGTCAGGACGAAGCCAAAAAAGTGCTCTCCGTAGCTGTGTATAATCACTATCACCGGATTATGCACCAGGAACTCGATGACAAGGAGGTGGAAATCGAGAAGAGTAATGTGCTGCTGATCGGACAGACCGGCACGGGCAAAACCCTTCTCGCGCGCAGCATCGCCAAGTTTCTCAACGTACCCTTCTGCATCGCCGACGCCACGGTACTGACCGAGGCCGGATATGTGGGCGAAGATGTGGAAAGTGTGCTGGTGCGCCTCCTTCAGGAAGCCGACTACGATGTAGCCGCTGCGGAAAGAGGGATCATTTACATTGACGAAATAGACAAGATCACGCGCAAGGCCGACAATCCTTCGATCACCCGCGATGTGAGCGGCGAAGGGGTGCAGCAGGCCCTGCTCAAGATGCTCGAAGGCACGGTGGCCAATGTACCGCCCAAAGGCGGACGCAAGCACCCGGAGCAAAACCTCGTTCAGATTGACACGACCAACATCCTGTTTATCTGCGGCGGTGCCTTCGATGGTCTGGAGCGCATCATCTCCAACCGCCTGGCGGTGAGGAACATAGGCTATGGAACTACACCGCCTACGACGATGAGCAACCACGTGAACCTGTTTAAATACTGCCAGCCCTCCGACCTTCGCGGCTACGGCCTTATTCCGGAAATTATCGGTCGTCTGCCGGTGCTCACGGCGCTTACGCCCCTGGACGAGAAGACCCTTCGCCGGATTCTGACTGAACCCAAAAACGCCATTGCCCGCCAGTACCAGAAGCTGTTTGAAATGGAAGGTAAATCCCTGAGTTTTGACGACGAAGTGCTGGACGAAGTGGTGCGCCGTGCCCACGAGCTGAAACTGGGTGCCCGCGGCCTGCGGTCTATCATCGAAGCCATTATGCTCGACCTGATGTTTGATATGCCCGACTCCAAAACCGAGCATTACCACATCACGATAGACATGGCCACCGAGCGCCTGACAGAAGCCCAACTGATCAACTTCCGGGCTGCCAGCTAAGGCAGTTGCGGTACAAGATAAAGCCCCTTACCTGCGTAATGCGAGTAAGGGGCTTATTATGTTGCTTAGATCAGATGCAATCAGAGGGACACCACTGAGTTCTGAGCGTCAGAAAACGGAGACTGTGCATACTTGTCTGCAGCTTCGTCGTTTTCCCAGCGAACACCGTCCACGAGGTAACGGAATTGATAGTCGCGGCCTGTCTCCAGATCAAGGGTGGCGGAGAAGGTGCCTTTTTTATCGGCTTTCAGCGGCTCTGCGGTTTGGTCCCAACCGTTAAAATCTCCTACGAGAAATACCGTAGTTGCCTCGCCGATCACTTCTTTGGTGACTTTGAAGGTCACTTTGGACACGGGTTTGCTTTTCAGCTCTTTTTTGGTGATAGCCATACTTACGAAACGTTTTGGTTCTTTTGGAACGAATGCGCTGCAAAAATAAAAAAAAGAAACGTATTAAAATAAAATTTGTGTAAAATATGCGTAACCAAATTGTAAAATTTACTTTTGCTTATCCAAGTAAATTTTCCTGTTAGTCATACTTTCCACTAAATATCAACCTTGCGCGCGCGGGGCGTAAACAGGTGCATCATGCCCCAGGCAAGCAAATAGGCCAGTCCGCTGATGACAAAGAGGATGTCGTAGCCATCGCCGATGTCGCCCGCCGCCTTATAAAAATCGAGGAGCCTGCCTACCAGCAGAGGGAAAAGAATACCCCCCACCGAACCCGCCATTCCGCCGATCCCAATGACCGAACTGATGGCTTTTTTGGGAAAAACGTCCGAGGCGGTGGTGTACATATTGGCGCTCCAGGCCTGGTGTGCCGCCGCCGCCAGACTGATCAGCGCCACTGCCTGCCAGAGGCTCGTTGCAAACTGGGCAGCCATGATGGGCAATACGGCCACAGCAAACATCAGCATAGCCGTTTTTCGGGCGCGGAAGGGAGTCCATCCCCGCTGGATAAACCAGGAAGAGAGGTAGCCGCCCCCAATGCTGCCGAGGGTCGTAGCGGTATAGACAATTACCAGGGGTAAACTGGGCTTTTTGAGGTCGAGCTGGAAGGTAGTCGCAAAATAAGAGGGCAGCCAGAAGAGAAAAAACCACCAGATGGGGTCGGTAAGCAGTTTGCCAAACACAAAAGCCCAGGTCGCACGGATGCGGAACAACTGAAGCCAGCGCACAGGCTTGCTGTCCTGCTCTTCTTCCTGGTCGCTGTGGATATGGGCGTACTCCGCCTCCGAGAGCCGCTTTTGCCGGGCAGGCACTTCATAGTATATCTGCCAGAAAATCAACCAGATAAAGCCAATAGCACCCGTAATCAGGAAGGCTTCCTGCCAGCCATAGGCACCCAGAATCCAGGGTACCATCACCGGAGCGACCACAGCGCCGATATTCGCGCCGGAGTTAAAAATGCCCGTAGCGAAGGCCCTTTCCTTTTTGGGAAACCATTCCGCCACTGATTTGATGGCTGTGGGAAAATTACCTGCCTCGCCCAGACCGAGCAGGGCACGCGCTCCCATAAATCCCAGGGTAGAGCGGGCAAGCGCATGAAGCATAGCAGCGATACTCCAGAGGATAATCGAGACGATATAGCCCATTTTGGTGCCGATCAGGTCCACAATCC
>RDXT01000116.1:2855-6755 GCA_004292985.1 Bacteroidota bacterium | reverse complement strand
AAAGGAACAGAGGCCAGTTAAGTTGTGTATTCCGGTATAAGCCTGTATCTTCGCTGCATACCTGTCTTATATCGCTTGCGGAAACTTATTTCCATATGTTTATTATGCAGTATTTCCCTTCAGATATGGGGAAATATGGTCATTCTGGCATCGTTTTACATCAACCGCAGCTATATCGCCACCTATTTGTGTAAAAACAGGTCGAGACCTGAGCTGAAATGTAACGGTACCTGTTTTTTGGCGCAAAAACTCCGCCAGGCCGAACAGAAAGAGGCGGGTCAGACTCCTCACATAGACCTGAAAGAGGAGTTTGCATTGTATCCGGATACCTTACCGGGCATTTTTTGCAGTTCCCTCCCGGTAAAACGCCTTCCCTTTCCGGAAGAGGCATGGTTTATTTCCCCTGCTTTTGGGGATGGCGTTTTTCGTCCGCCTGCCTGCTGAGTTTTTCACTCTGTTCCGAAAAAAGCTCTGAATAGAGCCTTGCTGCGCATGTATGCACATGACGCGGTTTCCATGTATTCATTTTCTAAACAATCAAACTCGTCACAATGAAATTTTCATATGTGTTTATCCTGCTTATATGCTTCGGGATAAACTATCTTTCTGCACAATCTGTCACCGGCAACGTACAATCTGAGTCCGGTGAAGGCATTCCGTATGCCAGTATTTCTGTTTTGAATTTTGGTCGCGGGGCTTTGGCCGATGAAAAAGGCACTTTTTCACTTGACCTACCTGCAGGAAGCTATCAATTGCTCGCCAGCGCGACTGGTTATGCCGCCAGCCTTCAGGAGGTAACTGTGGGAGAAGACAACACTACGCTCGATATTGTCCTGCAGGAAAACACCCTGACCTTAGGCGAGATCGTTGTTACGGCTAATAAACGTGAGGAAGACATCGTCAATGTCTCAACTTCCATCACTTCGCTGTCAGCCAAACGCATCGAGGACACCCGGACCTGGGGCCTTGGCGGCCTCACGGCCCTCGTGCCCAACTATACCTACCAGGAACTCGGAGTGGCTTTCCAGCAGATTCAGTCTATCCGGGGTATTCAGGTATTCAGCGAAAATCCGGCTGTTTCGACCTATGTAGATGATGTGAACAACATAGATATCCTGGCGAATGGATTTGCCTTCACCGACATCGAGCGGATCGAAGTGTTGCGGGGACCACAGGGCACCCTTTTTGGCCGTAATGCGATGGGTGGGGTAATCAACATCATCACCCAGAAGCCCGGCAACAAAACCCAGTGGTTTGCAGAAGCAGGCGGCGGAAATCTGGGTTTGCAGCGCTACAGCCTCGGTGTCAAAACACCCCTGGTAAAAAATAAGCTCTTTTTTGGGGTAAATGGCCTTTTTCAGACCCAAAATGGCTATTGGATCAACGATACCACCGGAACATTTGCGAGTGACGGCAGTGCCAATGGCCAAAAAGTGGGCGGAGAAAAAAACCTGTACGGAAACCTCTACCTCAAGTGGTTGCCCACCAGCAACTTCAGCCTGGCTCTGAATGTAAAAGCACAGCGTGACTGGAGCGACAACTCCGCTTTTTTTGTCTCCCAGTCTAATTATGATCTGGCTTTTGCCGAGCCTGAAAAAATCTTCCTTCGCCGCATCGCCCGGCATGAGCGAAACATTGTCAATACTTCACTTGTCGCCAAATATTTCGGCAAAGGATTTACCCTGACCTCGATTTCGGCCCTTCAGCGCATTTCTCTGGCCTTTCAGGATGTGGACTTCCCCGGATTTTATCACTCTTTCTATCAGACAGCTATCGGCGAAAACCTTCCTCCCCAGCAGGTGCTTACGCAGGAATTCCGCATCAGCTCAGGCACAGGCAGCAAGCTGCAATACACCGCCGGACTGTATGGCTTCAGCCAGGTGGGCTACGAGCCTTCTACCAACACAGCCTATGAATTGTCGGACGGTGAGGCAGCTTTTTATGGGTTGCCCAGCGGGTCTTCTATTATCAGCCGTAACCAGAGCGATAACTTCGGGATAGCTGGCTTTGGGGAATTGAGCTACCTGATTGGCAGCAAACTGAAAATCACGGGCGGCCTGCGTTATGACTATGAAAAGCGGGAGGCCACCTTCAACGGTTTCGGAGATGCGGTTTTCGTAGCAGGAACCGTTACCGATCTTGTTCCCGACACGACCGCCAGCGGAACCTATTCGGCGCTTTCACCCAAAGTCGCCCTGAGCTATGCACCCAACGAACGCTCCAGCGTATATCTCACCTATACCCGGGGCTTCCGTCCGGGCGGGGTAAATGCGCAGCGGTATTCCCCCAGTTCGGGCATCAGCCAGACTTTCGACCCGGAGTACTCCAACAACTATGAGCTGGGCTACAAGACTTTCCTTCTCAATAATCGGTTGAGTATCAATGCTTCTGCTTTTTACATTCAATGGAATGACCTTCAGTTGTTTAACCTGGCCGCTCCCTTTACCTACGCGCGGGCCAACGTAGGCGACGCGATCTCGACGGGTGTGGAACTGGAGCTTTCGGCCATTATAGCAAAGGGTCTGCAACTTGACGGCAGCTTCGGACTGAACCAAACTGAGTACAAAGAATTTGACCTGAAGCGGGTTAATTTTTTCACGGGCGAAGAAAGCACAACCCCTATCGGAGGCAATTCTCTCTCCAGCGCACCGGGACACACGCTATATGTAGGACTTCAGTATGAGCGAAACCTCACCCAAAAGCTGAAGGCTGTTATCAGATGCGAAATCCGGAACATCGGGAAATATTACACCGACATTCAGAACACCCTGCTTCAACCCAGCTACACCCTCCTCAGTACACGGATTGGCCTGAGTTATGGCAATTTTGGCCTCCACTTCTGGGGACAAAACCTGGGGAATGAGACCTATCTGGCTTTCGGTACTTCCGACACCAGTTTTGGCACCAGCGTTCGCACCGCAGCGCCCCGGACCGTCGGGGTCAGTCTCAGTGTAAAATTATGATTTTCACATAGGGAGGCGGCATTTGCTGTCTCCCTCCATTTTTTCCTATGAAAAAGTCATTTTATCTTCTCCTCGCGTGCTGGCTTTTTGCCTGCGGCAGCGGTGCAGAGTCACACAGCGACCATGCGCACGGGCATGAGCAGGCAGCAGAATCCGACGTAGCAGCTGATACCGTCAAAGGCAGTCCGCTGCGAATGGCGATGGCTAATATCGGCAACGCGCATGTGCATATCCAGTACAGTTCGCCCGCCGTGCGAAACCGGATTATCTGGGGCGGTCTGGTGGCCTTTGGCGAAGTCTGGGTAACGGGTGCGCACGATGCCACCAGCATCCAGTTTTCGAAGCCTGTCGAAATTGCAGCGACGCAGATTCCAGCAGGTAAGTATGCCTTTTTTACCATTCCCGGTAAAGATGAATGGACGCTGATCCTAAATAAAAACTGGGAACAGCATCTGGCAGATGAATATTCGGCAAACGAAGATGTGCTTCGCTGGAAAGTAAAGCCCGAAAATCACTCACACAGCGAAAGGCTCACCTATTCCGTAACTCCCACAGGAGATACACAGGGAAGCGTTTCGATGTCATGGGAAAAACTGCGCATCCAATTTGAAATCAAACAAAATCCTTAACCCCTCTATATGAAAAACCTCACCCTCCTCTGTCTGGCGCTGCTGCTCCTCGCTTCATGCAGCCAGAAATCGGAGAAAACTCCTCCCAAAGCCGCCTCGTCAACCCTGTCAAAAGAAGACTCTCTCAAACTGAAAGAGACCATTGACAATTTCCGGCCCGACAACCACAGCAGTACGATGGATGCCATCCTCGGTAAGCCCAAACACGACATCCGCACGATTGGTATTCTGGTCTATGATGGGGTAAATGACCTCGATTTTATGGGGCCGAGATATGTGCTGGGCCAGTCTATGGGCGTAAAAACCCA
>RDXT01000116.1:0-2832 GCA_004292985.1 Bacteroidota bacterium | reverse complement strand
CTCGATATTCTCGTGATTCCAGGCGGTTTTACAGGAACCATTGAAGCGGCCTATGACAAAAAACTTCACGACTGGATCCGGAAAATTGACCAAAACAGCACTTATACGGCCTCTGTCTGCACCGGAGGCTGGATTCTGGGCGCTACAGGCCTGCTCCAGGGCAAAAGAGCCACGACCAACTGGTACCGCGCCGAAGAGATGCTCAAAAAATACGGAGCGACCTTCACCGGGGAGCGCTATACACAGGATGGCAAATACTGGACTTCGGCAGGCGTTACTGCCGGGATGGACATGGCCCTCGCCATTATGAACGACAATTATGGCGAACGCTATACACAGGCTGTGATGTTAGACATGGAGTATGACCCCGCCCCACCGATCGAAGGCGGCAGTCCCGAAAAAACCGGATGGGCGGTCGAGTGGATGATGAAATCCATGTACGACATGGGCGTGCTGCCGCTGATGGATAGTCTGGAACGAAAGAAATAAGAAAACGTGTCGATCAAACATGCACCCCGGCCTCGCGCCGGGTTTTTTTGTTCAATTCAGCCCCCTGTTGGTTCACTTTACATATATTTTCCCTCATTTATCAAACGACTACCTCTACTTTTACTTCCATAAAATCCAAACCTATATGAACGCTCCTTTTCCAAAGATCTTTCTGCCTACCCTCGTTTCTGCCTGCGTGCTGAGCGGCTGCCTGAGTTTCCCGACCTCCAGCGAAATCGGGCTGAGCTTTTCTACCCAGGCCTCTGTTCTGCCCGACAGCCTGGTGTGCTTGAATTCAAAACAAGGCTCAGGTTTCGCCAAAGAACTGATGAACCCCAAAGAGAAGTTGGTGGTGATCAGCGGAGGGACGAATCCGATTCCGGAAGGAGAATGGGAGTCGTTTAATCCGCCCGGATTCTGGCAAAAGAATATTGACCGGTTTGTTTTATTTCAATCGAGTTGTTTCTATCGCTCTCCAGGCCGCCCGGTGGCCTGCAAAGACGCTGAATGTCAGTCAATTGTGGAAATTTCGGATTATACGTGGATCGGTCTGGCAGATATTGTTGCGGTAGATTTTGTCCCGGAAGAAGACAATTCCGGCAATCCGCAAAAGACTGCTCCCGGCGAACTGAGCCTCAAAGTGATCGCTAAATGTCACATTTTAACCTACGAAAACGAAATCTACGACCTGACGGATCCCAAAGGCAACCATTATGTGATGCATGCCACCGAAACGGGCACACCTGACCTGAATGTGACCCTTCCCGAAGGATGGACCTTGTCAAAAGTTACGCTCACCGCTCCGCTGGAGGTGACACCCAGAGGCGGAGGGGATGAATGCTATCACGTAATTGTGGGCGATCATCTGGGCCAGGGCTACCATCAGTATGTATTTGTGGATGACATATATCCAGCGGAATGAAGCAGCAGATGATCGCTGTTTTTACTGAACCGCAATCCCCCAACAACGGTCGCCCCCTCAATACGCAAACTTTTGCACCCAGATAAATCCGTAGGTGTCATCCGGTACCCGGAAGCAGGCTGCATATGTCCAGTTGGGGTCCAGGATATTGTAGCGGTGGCCGCGGGAACTGATCCCTTCATCCAGCAGCAGACTCATCAGGGGCATCCGGGGATTAAGGGCAGGATTGCTGGCGCCGTTTTCATTGCCTTGCTTCAGGTCAGGGCACTGGCGCAGGATACGGTCCCAGGGCATGCTTTTGTCACTGCCCTGGTGGTCGAAAAAGCCACGGCGCTGGCAGTCGAGGCCATGCAGCCGGGCCGCCTGGTACACACACTCGCTGGGCTGAAGCACCGGCAGGGGTTTCATCGCATTCAATTCTGCTATCAGCTCCATCCCTGCATCATAGGACGCTTGCGAAAGGCCCCAGGTTTTGCTTTCCTGCTCCATAAACTGCGCGACCAGCGTCGCATATTGCCGGGGATAGGCTCGGACGAAGTTGATTTCCATCAGCATGCGGCGCTCTTCCTGCGTCATATAGGCGGCCCTGACTCCTGTGTTGATCCGGGCCATCTCCACACCTGCCGTATCAGGCGCAGGCGCCTCGTAGCTGACTCCGCTGCCGCCTTCGCTGCAGCCACTGCCCCACTCAAATGCATATCCATTCTGGGTGCGGTTGAAATAGATGCCGAGAAAGGTGGTTCCGGGGTCGTGGACGTTGGTGTAATAGTCGCAGACATAGGAAATAGGATCCTTGGAGACCGTGCCGCCGCAGACGCCGTTGGCAAAGCCACAAAGCGAATTCGTACCTGTATAGCTGGGGTTGAGGTTCTGATCGTCCACGATCTGGCGGGCCATCGTTTCCAGTCCGGGATCCCAGGCGAGCGCGGGCGCCGGACGGGCGCTCCGGATGAATTGCGCATACCTGGCGCTGTAGATTTCGATCCGGGTCTGGTGCTTGTTCCAGAAGGCCTCCGGCTGGGTTCGGGCTTCATTGACAGCATTGAAAATGTCAAGCGCCATCCCCTGCTGGCCTGCTGAAACCGAAGCAGACAACAATAAGCAAATCAGGATCGCAGTAACTTTCATGAGAGGAGGGTATGGGTTGAGTGAGTTCTTCAAACATACCGTATTCTGTTCAGTATATCAAATCCCCTTTATCCCGCTGACAGGATTGCCCCCTCCTTCAGGGCCTGTGCTGCCAATTGCTCAAACACCTGAGCTGCGCGATCCCCTGGATGTTGCTGCAAAATCTCCCCGAAAATGGCCTTTGCCTCGGCAAAATGATGGTCGTAATACTGGTGCACCCCTTCTTCAAAGCGGGAAAGCGTCACTTTTTTCAGTGCCAGCACCTCCGGCAGGTCGCCGTCGAAGCACTCAAA
>RDXT01000115.1 GCA_004292985.1 Bacteroidota bacterium | reverse complement strand
TTCTGCCAGTGCGGGGTCGCGGCGTTGCAGGCCTTCGAGTGACTTGAGGTAGGGAATCTGGAGCATGCGCTTCAGGGATTCATTCATCCAGGCGACTTCCCCTTCTTCATCAAAAGAGAGAATGCCTGTGTCCACCAGTTCGAGGATGTTCTGGAGGTATTGATACTGCGCTTCTTTTTCAAAACTGAGGCGGCGGAAGGTATGGTTGACCACGTTAAAGGTGCGGTGCATCTGCCTCAGAATGGCAGGTCCGCGTTTTTCGCTGAAGTTGCGGGAGAAATCGCGGTATTGCACCGATTCGGTAAAGTCGCCCAGTTCGCGGTTGAGGGCGCCCGCATAGCGGATCAGGTTGTACGCAAAAATCAGTACCAGAAACGCTGCGCATACGCCATATGACCATTCATCCCGCGAAAAAAGAAGAACTGTCCCCACCAGCGAAAGGGTCAGCAGGAAGGTGCGCAGGATCACACCGAAGGTAAAGGTGCGGAGCAGAGGGAACTCAAATTTCATATTTTCCCAGTCGTCGGTACAGCGCCGTGCGGGTGATGCCCAGTTCTTTGGCAGCCCGGCTGATGTTGCCCCGGTGTTTTTCGATCACTTTCAGGATGGTGTGCTTTTCGACATCATCTAAGCGCAGGGTGTCGGGCGATTCGCTGGCGGCGGGCACTTTTTCGATGGGAGAAAAAATCAGATCGGCTGCGTGGAGGGTGTCATTTTCACACATGATAACCGCCCGCTCCATGGTGTGCTGAAGTTCGCGCACGTTGCCGGGGAAGGGGTACTTCCGGAGTTTTTCGAGCGCTGCGGCATCGGGTTCGGGGGCGGGTTTATGGTATTTTTCGGCGTAAAGGCTGATAAAATGCCGCGCCAGCAGGGTCACATCTTCTCCGCGCACGCGCAAGGGCGGGAGGGTGATTTCAACGGTATTAATCCGGTAAATGAGGTCTTTGCGGAAACGGGCCTCGGAAGCCAGTTCGTAAAGCGGTGCGTTGGTGGCGCAGATCAGGCGGATGTCTATGGGAATGGGGCGGCTGTCGCCCACACGAAACACCTCGCGATTTTGCAGCACAGAGAGTAGCCGCGCCTGCTGAGGAAGGGAAATATTGCCGATTTCATCGAGAAAAAGGGTACCTCCCTGGGCAGTTTCGAAGCGTCCGGGGCGGTCTTCGCTGGCTCCGGTAAAGGCTCCTTTTTTATAGCCAAACAGTTCGCTTTCAAACAGAGACTCTGTGAGCGCGCCCACATCTACCTGCACAAAAGGGCGGGCCGCCCGCAGGGACTTTTGATGTATGGCCTTGGCTACCAGCTCTTTACCTGAACCATTTTCCCCCAGAATAAGCACATTCGCATCGGTGGGGGCGATTTTTTCAATCTTGTGAAACACCGTGAGCATCTCATCGGAGTTGCCGATCATGCCCAGGCCGGAGTCGCCCGATGCTGCCGAACGGCGGGTGCGGGTGTTTTTGCCACCGCTTTTTTTCTCCAGGGCCTCTTCCAGCGATTCGATCAGGCGGTCATTGCGCCAGGGTTTAATGATAAAGTCGGCAGCGCCCTCCTTGAGGCAGCGCACAGCCAGATCTATGTCGCCAAAGGCCGTAATCATCACCACAGTCGCCTCCGGGTCCCAGCCCAGCACCTGCCGCAGCCAGTAAAGCCCTTCATTTCCGGTGTTGAGGCTGCTGCGGTAGTTCATGTCCAGCAGCACCAGGTCAAAGCGGTTGCGGGTAAACTGGGCACGGATATTTTCCGGATTCCGCTCGGTAACGACCTCCTGAGCCTCCGTTTTGAGCAGCAGCTTTACGGCCACGAGCACATCGGGGTCATCATCAACTATCAGAATGCGGGATTTTTTCAGCAACATGCACCGGGCGGGTCAAGAGAGGTTCAATATACTCAGACTGTAGCGAGATAAAAAAAGTTGCATGTGTAGAAAAAGAAAGCTCAGCGGATCATTACGCCTTTGCGATCCATCAGCGGGATCCGGGTGAGGTGCTTTTCGGCGATGCTTTCGGAGACAAATGTGTAGCGCTTGTCAAACAGAAAGTCCTCATACGTGAAGCTGATCCAGTATTCGTTGTTCAGGGGAAAAACTTCCGGCTGGATGTGCTCGACCATGTGGTAGCTCTCGCCGGCAACTTCTTCAAAAAAGTGGCGTAGCACCGAGGTTTTGATCTCTTTACCATTCAGCGTGCCATATCCCCGTGAACTGATGAGCACATTGGTGATAGGCGTTTCTTTGAGGTTGATGACATATACCTCCCAGTTGTCGCCTTCTATAGCGTCTTCGCGGGGCAGAACTGCCACAATGACATCTTCAACGGGCTTTATAGGGATGTCTTTTTTCATAGGGCAAAGATAACCATGAAAAGATAATTTTTCTTCTGCCCCGCGTAGCTTGTTTACCTTTTTGCATAGCTTACGATAGATGACAAAACGATTAACCCAACGCGATATGAATGCCTCTCCTTTTGCTGCCTTAATAGGTTTTGCCCTTTTGATCAGCCTCAGTTCCTGCGGCGGCGGCAGCTCGCTCAGCTTTTTCTCGCAGACCTTCGAGGTGCGGGACCCCTACCACCAGCAGATGCCCATCGTCAGCTATGAGATTCCCGGCGACTGGGCGGGGGTGAGCAGTGTGGAATGGAGTGGGGACAATATGCTGTTTCCGGCTTCGGTTCACGTGCGGATGCAAAATCCAGAAGGCAGCGAAGCCATTGAAATCTATCCGGTTCTCTCTTTTTTCTGGCTTGAGATTCCCCAGGCTACGGCGTATCTGAAGGCAGGAAAAATGTACAATGGCTCCCTGATGCAGCGGGTCACCGACCCCGGCCAGACGCTGATCCAGCATGTCATCCAGCCTGCGAGGGGCAAAGCGCCGGGTTTCCGGATCGTCGAAACGAAGAAAATTGCGAATCTCAGCACGGCATTAAATGTACCCACCGAGGCCCCGATCCCCGGTGTGAGTGTGGAGGTCGAGTACCAGCAGGACGGCAAAGCGATCCGCGAGCGTTTCTATTCTCTGTTTATTGACAATCCCGTTCCTACGGATATGGGCGTGCAGCACAACTGGTATTTTGCCGGAATTCACAGCCTGAAAGCGCCTGCCGACGAACTGGCGGCCAAGGCTGAGGCCATGCAGCGCATCCTCCGCGACCGCAAAGAAAACGCCCAGTGGACGGAGGTTCACCAGGCTGTCGCCAAGCAGGTGCAGGACAATTTTAACCGGGGCATGGCCCAGGGCTATGAAAATATCGCTGCCGCAGGCCGCCTCAGTCGCCAGATCAGCGCCAACAATGATGCGATGCTTCAAGGCATGCAGCAGCGCCGGGAGCAGCAAAATGGCTCATCGTCAGGTGGTTACAGCAGCAGCGGCTCCGGCGAATCTTCGGTAGATGGCTTCGGCAACTATATCCGCGACGAAGAAACCTACCAGGATCCCTATTGGGGCACCTCCCAGCAGAGCAGCAACTACTCCTACATCTGGA
Organism: Bacteroidota bacterium; assembly: GCA_004292985.1. Classification (GTDB taxonomy): domain Bacteria; phylum Bacteroidota; class Bacteroidia; order J057; family J057; genus RDXT01. Next base: position 427 of record RDXT01000115.1, on the reverse strand, counting down.
CCGACGGCTTCGGCAATTACCGCTACTCCAATGACATCGGCTTTGACCCCAATCTTCAGTCGAACCAGAACTGGAGTTTGATGAAGAAGAAGTAGGGGAATAGGGGGATAAGGGAATATGGGGAAAACGAAACGCTTGTAAAAATCTACTGCATATCTATGCATATGCAGTAGATTTTTTCCTGAGCAGGTGCTGAGAGAAAACACCCAAATCCTCTTATATTGCCCAAAGGCGCCCAGCAAAAGCGCCAACCCGCATGAACCTATCCCAGTCTTACGCGATTGAACATACCGGGCTGAATTCCAGCCTTTTCGAACTGCCCGAACGGGTGCTGCAATTCGGTACCGGGGTGCTGCTCCGGGGCCTCTGCGACTACCTCATAGACAAAGCCAACAAAGAAGGCCACTTCGAAGGCCGGGTACTGGTG
>RDXT01000114.1 GCA_004292985.1 Bacteroidota bacterium | reverse complement strand
AACAACGGCGGCTGGCAATGGGCGGCAGGCTGCGGCACAGATGCGGCTCCGTATTTTCGTATTTTTAACCCTGAGGCGCAGATGACCAAATTTGATCCGCAGGGAAAATATGTCCGCAAATGGGTACCTGAATTTGGCACGCCCCTCTATCCAAGGCCTATCGTTAAGCACGAATATGCCCGCGAGCGTTGCCTGGCAGCGTATAAGTTGGCCCTGAAATAGAGGCGGATGGCCTAATTATTATCCCCCGGCACAGACTCGATCATGATGCCTTCTCTTTCTTCAGGCGCTTTGCCATAGACAAAAATATCGATGGAAGCACCGATTTTGATAGAGTCACCGGCACCTGCGCGGGGTTGCTGGTTATAGAGGAGGCCGTCGGAGCCCGCAGCTCCGTTGGGATTATAGACCACGCTGCCAAGGCCGAGGCCGAGTTGCTCCAGGAGCGCCAGCGCGTCTTCATAGGATTTGCCTACAAGCGAAGGCACAGGTACTTTGCCCGAATTAAGGCCTGCGCCTACCACCAGTTCGATTTTCGCTCCCTGGGGTACTTTATCGCCCTGTTTGATTACTTTACCTTCGTAAACGGCTCTCAGAACAATATTTTCGGCGATATCAGGCTCTCTCGATACTTTGCCGACGCCGAGTTTCCAGCTTTCGAGCCTCGATTTGGCCTGGTAGAGGGAGAGGTCGCTCAACTGGGGCAGCGGCACCATCGGCGGGTCTATCTTATTGACAGTCAGGGTAATGGTACGACCCGGCTTCACGCGGCTATAGGGCGCAGGGTACTGACGCACCACCACACCCGGCGGCAGGTCGGCCACAAATACCTCTTCCTCCGCTGCGGGCCGCAGACCTTCTTTCTGAAGGCTTTTGCGGGCTTCGTCGAGCGTCATCTCATAGAGATCGGGCACGACCACGCTGTCGCCATGCCGCGTATAGATCGGCAGAAACCAGAAAAAGATAAGCAGGTAGAGCACGATGCCTCCCCCGGCCAGCGCCAGTATCGTGAGGAAAAATTCCCGGCTGATGAAATACCTGAACATGAACGTTGGCCCTCAGTGATTTGGGTTCGAATTTCGGGAAAGCGAAGCAGATACGCAAACGATGTGACAAGAATGACTACATTCTTTCGGGAACGGTAATGCCCAGCAGGCGCAGGCTCTCTCTCAGGGCTTTGCCGCAGAGGGTAGAAAGACCCAGACGGAAGGCGCTGGTAGCTGGATGTGCGCTCCGGATCACCGGAGCCTCATGGTAAAAACGGTTATATTCTTTAGCCAGCTCATAGGCGTAATTGGCTACAAGCGAGGGGTTATAGGTCTGCGCAGCATCTGCCAGCACATCGCGGAAGTGCATCAGCATCCGCAGAAGACTGCGCTCGCTTTCGAGCAGCTCGTCTTCGGGCTTCAGGCCGGGGCTGACCTGCGGCGTAAGGCCCTCGGCTTCGGCTTTGCGCAGAATGCTGGCGGTGCGGGTGTAGGAAGACTGGATAAAAGGAGCCGTATGTCCGTGAAGGTCAATGGATTCCTGCGGGTCGAAGAGAATCCGTTTTTTCGGGTCCACTTTTACCAGATAATATTTGAGTGCCCCGATTCCCAGCCGCGCATACAACTCTTCGAGTTCAGTTTCGCTCATGCCTTCGGTTTTGCCGAGCTTCAGGGTCTCTTCGCGGGCGCTGGAGATCATGAGGTCCATCAGGTCATCGGCGTCCACCACCGTGCCTTCGCGGGTTTTCATTTTACCTGTCGGCAATTCCACCATGCCATAAGAGAGATGAAAAAGGCCCGACGCAAAAGGTTTCCCGAGCTTCTGCATGATCAGAAACAGCACTTTGAAGTGGTATTCCTGTTCATTTCCCACTACGTGGATCGAGCGGCCCATCTGGTAGTCGCGGTATTTTTCGTCGGCTAAGGCCAGGTCCTGGGTGATATAGACAGAGGTACCGTCGCGGCGCAGCAGCAGTTTATGGTCGAGGCCGTCCGGGCTGAGGTCCACCCATACAGAGCCATCTTCTTTCTGGTAGAAAATGCCTTTTTCCAGGCCCTCCTGCACGGTTTCTTTGCCGCTGAGGTAGATGTCAGACTCGAAATAATAGCGGTCGAAATGCGCACCGAGGCGGCGGAAGGTCTGTTCCATCGCTGCATAGACCCATCCGTTCATGGTTTTCCAGAGGCTACGGACATCTGCATCGCCGTTTTCCCAGCGAATGGTCAGGTCCTGGATGGCCAGCGAAGAGGGGGCGAGCTGCTCGGCTTGTTCCTCCGTTTTCCCTTCGGCAACCAGCGCGGCGATTTCCTGCTTCTGGTCTTTGCCGAAGCGGACATAATATTCGCCTACGAGCTTATCGCCCTTGGTTCCGGTGCTTTCGGGGGTATCGCCTGTGCCCGCTTTCAGCCAGGCGTGCATGGACTTGGAGATGTTGGTGCCCCGGTCGTTGAAAAGGCAGGCCTGAATCACTTTGTAGCCATTGGATTCGAGAATCTGGCTCAGGGAGTAGCCCAGCACAATGTTGCGCAGGTGGCCCAGGTGCAGGGGCTTGTTGGTGTTGGGGGAGCAATATTCCACCACCACCGTATGACCTTCGCCCGCTGTGTTGCGAAACAATGTCGGGTCCTGCTGCGCGGAGCCAAGATAGGCGAGCCACCAGGCATCGCTCAGACGCAGATTGAGGAAGCCTTTGACTACATTAAAGCGCTCAATATCAGGCATCTGTATCTGCATCCCTTCGCCCAGCTTCTGGCCGATCTGCTCCGGGCTGCCGAGTTTATACTTCGTCAGCGGAAAGACTACGAGGGTAAAATCGCCTTCAAATTCGCGTCGCGTATCCTGAAAGGGCAGCTCCGCAGGGCTGACTTCAATGTTGTACTGGGATTTGAGCGCTGCGATGGCAGCTTCCTGCAGGGATTCGATGGGAGTGGGCATGAACTATACGGATTTGCGCTGCGAAAATGGCAAGGATTTGGCTAACTTAATAGCGTTAATTTAGGGTCTGAAGGGAGCAGGCTCAGATAGCTGCGACTTCTTCGTACTTCACATAGCCGCTGACTTCGCCCGAACTGCGGTCCACGATCCGTACCCTGACCCAGATGGCACCCGGTTCCACGATTTCGACTTTCACGCCTTCGTGCAGCACCATCTGCTCTTCTGTGCCGCCTGCGCTGCTTTTGACCGAGGCATTAGGCACCATAATGATGCCCTGGCGGCTGTCGAGTTCGCGGCTGCGGCGTAATGTACTGAGTCCGAAGGCTGTGAGTGCCAGCACAAGACAGCTGATTCCGCCAAAAAATCCCAGGCGTTTGAATCCTCCTTTGCCGGAAAATAAAAACAGCGCACCCAGTCCTGCAGCGACCCAGAGCAATATGGCGGAGGCCCAGGCCCATACCCCTGAACTGCGTCCATGTATCACCTCACGCGACCAGGCGCTGAAGGCCAGTTCCTTGGGAGGGCGCGGATTGTCGAGCACGCGCATGCGCACGAGGATGAGATTCTGGCGGGCGTCTTTCATGCCGGGGTCCAGTTTGAGCGCCCGCTCGTAGTTGAGAATGGAGGGCCCCAGGCGGTTTAACCGGTAAAATGTATTGCCGAGGTTGTAGTAGAGGCCCGCCGACTCCTGCCCCTGTGCCAGCACAGCTTCGTATTGGGCAAGTGCCTCCTCAAAATTACCGGCTTCGTAGGCCGCATCTCCCTGGGATTTGAGCGCCGAAGGGTCGGCAGCGCAGAGTGAAAATGGGAGTAAGAGGCTTAGTATGAATAAGATACGATTCATAAGTAAATGGGCACAGAGGTTGTTTTGGCAGCGGGGCGTACGGACTTCGAATATACGCTTATTTTTTACATAGATGTTATGTGGGAGTGCGGTAGTTGTTGTTACAGAAGCCTCGCAGGTTTTGGAAACGCTGCGAGGCTGTGGTA
>RDXT01000105.1 GCA_004292985.1 Bacteroidota bacterium | reverse complement strand
AACGGTTCCTCCCGGCACGGGCATCATGGTGCTGGCCGCCAACCATGTCGAGGTATATAACAACGAAATCTCCCGCAACATCACCGCCCAGACCGCTGTAGTGAGTTACCACGTGACCCGCAACGAAATCAAGGACAAGGGCTATTATCCCTATCCGACCAGTGTGTATATCCACGACAACCGCTACACCCGCGACAAGGGCAAGCCGACCCTCAAAAACCTGATGGGCGTGCTGTTGTTCCAGAAGTTTGGCCGCGATGTTCCTGATATTCTGTTCGATGGAATTGTAGATGCCAAAACGCTGGGACCCGATGGGCAAATGATGCCTGAGTACAAACTCTGCATCCGCAACAACGGCAGCGCCCGCTACGCCAACCTCGACCTCGAAAACAACGCCAAAAATATCCAGACCGATATCTCTGTCTGCGACTGCGATCACCAGGCACTCGAAGCTCCTACCCTCAGCAGCAATTGAATCTACTGAAGATGAACCGCATCCTCCGCTTTATTCTGCCCCTCTGTCTGATATTGCCACTGGTGGGCTTCGCTCCGCGTTTTCTCGTGGACGAAGCCCCTCAGGGCTACCCCATGCGCCTGTCTGAATATCATTTTTTTGAAGGCGACATCGCTGCCCAGCAAGCGGGAGCCGGGGTTATGCCCTATGCGCTAAACACTCCTCTATTCTCCGACTACGCCGAGAAACTCCGCTTTGTCAAGCTCCCTCCCGGCACGCAGGTAGCCTACAACGGAACCCATGTGCTCGATTTCCCGGAAGGCACTCAGATTATCAAAACATTTTACTACCCCCACGACGCGCGCAAACCCGAAAAAGGCCGCCGCCTGATGGAGACCCGCCTGCTGATTCGCGAGGCTACTGGCTGGAAAGCGCTGGCTTACCACTGGAATGATGCCCAAACAGATGCCTTACTGGAGGTCGCCGGGGGTGAAAAAGAGGTTTCTTGGATAGATAAGGCCGGGAAAAAGCAAAAACTGCTCTATTCCTTCCCCAATCTCAACCAATGTAAGGGCTGCCATAGCTATGATGGTGCCATGCAGCCCATTGGCCCCTCGGCGAGGCAGCTCAATGGCGACTTTGCCTACGCCTCAGGCACACAAAACCAGCTTCTGGCCTGGGGTCAGGCAGGTATGATCGGGAGTCTCCCGGAACAGCTGGCCGATGTGCCTAAAATCGCTGTTTGGAATGATCCCGCCACGGGCACACTCGACCAAAGGGCGCGGGCCTGGCTGGACATTAACTGTGCGCACTGCCACAATCCCCACGGCCCCGCCAGCACCTCCGGATTTTATCTCGATATTCGTCAGACAAACCCGGCAGTGCTGGGGGTGAGGAAATCTCCGGTCGCTGCCGGCCGCGGCGCTGGCGAAGGTCGCTACGACATAGAGCCGGGCAAACCTGAAACTTCGATTTTATATATCCGCATAGCCTCTACCGATCCGGGCGTGATGATGCCGGAGGTAGGACGCCGCCTGGTTCACCAGGAGTCGCTGGACCTGATCCGAAGCTGGATCGCGGAGATGAAGTAAGCCCGGTGGCTTACTTCGATTTCAGTTGCTCGGTCAGTTTGGCGTGGTCGGCCAGGAACTTCTGAAGACCGGAGTCGGTCAGCGGATGTTTGATCATGCTATCGATAACAGACAGAGGCATGGTCACCACATCGGATCCGGCGAGTGCGCAGGCAAGCAGGTGCTGGTTGTGGCGAACGCTCGCAGCCAGAATCTGGGTTTCGATGCCGTAGTTGTCGAAAATGTCGCGGATGTCGTGGATCAGTTGCATACCGTCCTGACCGATGTCATCGAGGCGGCCAATGAAAGGGCTTACGTATTTCGCTCCGGCTTTGGCAGCTACCAGGGCCTGGATCGGGTTAAAAATCAGCGTACAGTTGATTTTTACGCCTTCGGCAGCGAGGGTACGGATGGCTTTTACCCCTTCGCGGATCATCGGAATTTTTACCGTGATGTTGGGGTGAATCGTGATGAGGTCGCGGCCTTCGCGAAGGATTCCTTCGTAGTCGGTGCTGATCACTTCGGCGCTCACATCTCCATCTACCAGTTCACAAATGCGGAGGTAGTGGGTACGAAAGTCGGTTACGCCTGCTTTTGCCATCAGGGAGGGGTTGGTTGTCACACCATCGAGCACACCCAGGGCTGCGGCTTCGCGGATTTCGTTCAGGTCGGCGGTATCAATGAAAAATTTCATACGAATACGGGGTTATTTATTCTTTTTGCCACTCAAAGGTACACAAATATCGCACCGTGCCATGTCATATGGCAGACGATTTCACAAACGGCTACCGGATTTCAGCAGTTTATTAGGGGTCTGTTTGTCATAGACCGCATAATCAAAACCCGGCTGGATACAGTAGGCACCATATTCCCCGGCTTTGTTCAGCGCCAGAAAACCCACCTGTATATCCCTGTAATCCGGATTTTTGCTGATCAGACGCTCCACCGCCAGACGGCAGGCCGTTTCGGGGCTTTTGCCCTGGCGCATATATTCCACCACGAGGTGTGTGCCCGCGATCCGGATCACAGCCTCGCCCCAGCCTGTGGCCGTCGCAGCTCCGACTTCATTGTCCACAAAAAGCCCCGCACCGATGATCGGAGAGTCGCCCACGCGGCCATGTAGTTTGTAGGAAGCGCCGCTGGTGGTGCAGGCTCCGGATAAATTACCCGCTTCATCGAGCGCAATCACCCCGATGGTGTCGTGGTTTTCGATATTAATCTTTTGCTTGGGCGCGGGCGGATTTGCCTTCAGCCATTCTTTCCATTCTTTTTCTGACTCTTCGGTGAGCAGGTTTTCTTTCTTAAACCCCTGATCCAGCGCAAATTGCAGCGCACCTTCGCCGACCAGCATCACGTGGGGTGTTTTCTCCATCACCTTCCGGGCAACAGAAATGGGGTGCATAATATTTTGCAAAAAAGCGACAGACCCGCAATTTCCTTTTTCATTCATAATGCAGGCATCCAGCGTCACAAACCCATCGCGGTCGGGGCGACCCCCAAGACCTACGCTTCGCGATTTGGGATCTGCCTCCGGTACGCGGGCGGCTGCCTCAACGGCATCAAGGGCGCTGCCCCCTGCCGACAAAATGGCCCAGCCCGCTTCATTGGCAGGAACGCCATGATCCCAGGTGGAGATGATAATGGGCTTGTTGGTTTTGCGGGGTGAAATAGCTCGTACAGAGGTACTTAGGGCCAGCGCCGGACCCGCCATCAGGGTTGAGAGAAAGGATCTGCGATTTGTCATAAGAGCTTAATAGTTAGCAGCTTTGGGGTAATATACTGATTTTCCTGATTTCACTTGTTCTGTGCATTTCAAAAGCGAGTAGCTTTGTATAAAACCCATTTATCTGCCCAAGTCATGCTGGAAGTAGAGGTCAAAATCCTGGAAATCCGCCGCGAAGAGGTCGAACAACGCCTGCTTTCGCTCGGGGCTGTCAAAACCTTTGACGGTGAAATGTATGCCTTGTTTTATGACAGGCCCGACGGCAGCCTTTCTGCGCGGGGAGATGTGCTGCGTCTGCGCCGCGAAGGGGACTCGACTGCGCTGGTCTATAAGTCTCCGGTCTCCAGAGAAGGGGCCAAAATTATGCAGGAATATGAGACAACCGTCGGCAGCCTGGAGGTGGTACACCAGATTCTGGAACAGTTGGACATCCGGCCCATCAAAAAGACCCGAAAATTCCGCACGCAATACGATCTCTCCGGCGTGCATATCGCAATAGACGATTACCAGGACGAAATGGAGGCGATTCCGGTATTTATGGAAATCGAAGCGCCGGAGCTGCAAAGTCTCACGCAGACCGCTGCCCTGCTGGGCTTCGGACCGGATCAGTTTCTCACCTGGAGCACCTACGAGCTGGCGCAGCACTACCTGAAAGGCTGATTGCTATTCGCGTTTCCGCGT
>RDXT01000104.1 GCA_004292985.1 Bacteroidota bacterium | reverse complement strand
AATGCTTCATCGGTTTTTCCCTGGCGGAAGCGGGCCAATCCGCGCATACTCCAGGCTACCGCATGGTTTCCGTCGAGGCTAATGGCCTGATTAAGCGCTGTTTCTGCCTCTGAGAATCGCTCCAGTTGCATCAGCACCTCACCCTGTAGCCGCCAGTTTTCGGCCCGGTCCGGGAATTCTTCGCACAAATGGCGATAGTCGGCCAGGGCCAGTTCGGATGAATGTTGCTGAAGGTAGGCCTGGGCGCGGGCGTACCAGGCGTTTTCCATAGAGGGCTTCAGCTCGATGGCGCGGGTAAAATCGGCGATTGCTTCGGCGTTGCGGTTGATTTTCAGGTAGAGCAGACCTCGCTGGTGAAACACCTCGGGACTGCGGCGGCGGGCCAGCAAACGGGTATAGACCTCCGCCGCCTGGCTCCATTCCTGGCGTGCCAGGTGGATGTCGGCGCGCAGCTTCACCGCCTCCGGATGCTCCGGAGTGATCTGGAGCGCACGGTCTATGTCGGCAATGCCCGCAGCCTCCTGTTTATTTTCATAGCGCAGTTTTCCCCGCAAAAACCAGGCATCGGCATATCCGGGTTGCAGGCCGATGGCACGGTCGAGGTCTGAGAGGGCAGCGCTTGTTTTGCCTGTGGAAATAAACAGCTCCGCCCTTCGGCAATACACAGGCGCAAAGTCGGGGTTCATGGCGATTACCCGGTCGAAGTCGGTCAGCGCCTCCTCAAATTTGCCCAGCGAGCTGTACAGGTTACCCCGCCCGATGATCGCAGAGATATTGGCCGGGTCCAGTTGGAGGGCAAAATCAAAATCCACGAGCGCACTCAGGGTATCTCCGGTTTCGATCAGGATCTGTGCCCGGTCTATATATACGTTGGGATCGTTGGGATAGGCGCTTACCTTGGTGTCATACACAGCCCTTGCCCGTTCGAACTGCCCGGCACGCACGTAGCAGCGGGCGATCATGGAGGAAACGAGGTTGTCTATTTCGCGTTTTTCGGTAGAAATTCCCTCAAACAGGCGGATCGCTTCAGCATATTTGCCCTCATTCATCTGTCCGCAGCCGAGTGCCCAGCGGAGAAGCTGGGTGGTCTGGGTAGAAATCTGTGCGGAGAGTATGCCCGGCTCGTCGAGAGGCGAGCGGAGGTTGAGGCCGGCACCTGAGAGAAAACTTTGCTCTCCGGCATCGCTCATGGCCACGTAGCGCAGTTCGAGGGTTTCTTTTCCGCTGAAGGTATCTTTCTGGATCAGGCCCCAGACCACCAGGTCGGCCTGGCAGGAGACGGCCATTTCCCGCAGGCTTTCGCCTCCTTCGGCGCAGTCTATGAGGTTCACGGTTCGTACAGACACGGCCAGCCCTTCGGTTTTTTCCATCCGGGAGATTCTGTCTGTGAGGTCTCTGCGAAACTGCGGATATATTTCGGTGCAGCCGGGTTTGCTGTTGAAGGGCAGGACCAGCACATGGTATTTTCCGTCGCCCTGGGGAAAAGGGCAGAGGGCTTCAGGCTCCTGTGGTTTAAAAAGGTTGCCGAAGATCGTCCTCACCTGCGGCACAAAAGACAGGCCTGTGAGGGTAATAGCTATGGCGAAAAGCGCCGCTGCGATCCTGCCGTATTTTTTGCGCGGCACCGGAGCGGGTTCTTCCTCGCGGGCTTCGGTCTGGTTGCTGCGGGTGGGCCTTTGGCGTACGGTCCGGGTTTCGTCTTTGACGGGCGTGCGGGTCTGGGAGGTATATAACTCCGGGTCGGCGTCCTCTTTTCGTATGCGGTTGCGCAGGCGGCTGCCTTTTTGCGAGTGCTCGTTGGGGGTCTGGTTGGGGTAGCTGCGGGATTTCCAGCTTTCACGCTCGGCAGGGGTAATGGCCAGCGGATTGCGGAGGCGCCAGCTCAGCGCACGGATTTTGTGTACGCGCACCGTTAATCCAAATCCCAGATCGGGTTCATGCTTGTCGCTCCAGGTGAGGATTTCCCGCTCAGGGTCATAGCTCGCCTCGTGAAGCGGAATCCGGAAACCCAGGCCCTCCTGGGCGTCGAAAAAAGCCTGGCGGAGGGTTTTGCCCTGGATAAGCTGGAAAAAATATTCATCGGCAAAGAGGGTCGCGCCTTCCTCCTGTCCCAGAGACAAAACCGCCGGAACACCGGCCAGCAGCAGGGTGCGCACCAGTTCCGGGCTTGCCATGCCGCTCAGAAACACCATCTGCACTTCGGGGATGGCCGCCAGCGTGCGGCCCAGGTCCGTTTCGTCTATACGGGTGAGGCCGCCGCCCCTTGCCGGGAAAATCAGAGAGCCTTTTTCAGGCATTGTGCCCGAGAGGTAAACCAATGAGAAGGGTTTACGTACTTTCTGAAACAAAAAATCTTCGGCAAAATCCCGTGTTTCACCTGTTATGATGCTTGTCTCGATTCCTTCTTTGGCCAGCGGCTGTGTCAGCCTGCCAATTTCCAGCACGTGGCGCAACACCTCCGGATCAGGTCGCTCCGATCCGGGGGGCTGGGTACACATGATTAACAAGCGGGACACAGGGACTTCAATTGCCATAGCAAATTTCACGTGAAGATCATGGAAGTACAAAAGCAGTGCAAAACTACTTTTTTTTCAGATGTGAGCGCACTACACTTGCCCCATCGGTGATAATGTACGAAAAAACTGCTTATTTTTAGGCCGCATGCTGTCAATCTGTCTTTTGACCGTTTATCCGATTTTTATTTTATGAGCACTCAGACCCAAGTGGACCAGCCCAAAGTGATTGTACCGGAATGGGTACACGAAATAAAGCGTAAGTACCTCTCTCAGAACGTTTCCCAGTTTATTGTACACGGCAGCATCAACGACTACGTGCCTGTGCAAAGAGACGGGCAGCAGAAATATTATCGCCTCCGCGATTTTTTGAACGAGGAGATGTTTAAGTATAAGGATACGGTCATATACCTCGACAAAGCCGTAGGGATAAAATTTAAAGACGACAAGATATTTGGCGGTGACGGAGGAATGCGGCAGGAGTTTCTGGAGACCATGAAACTCTTCGACGAACTGACCGACAACAACTTTGGCGAACTGAGCCGCAACCCGCTGCGCTCCTTTTTTACCCTCGACACCTACTTTAACCTGCTCGTGAACCAGGATTTTCTCGACTCCTGGGTGCGTGCCGTGGAAAAAGCAATGGCCGGCACTTCGGCAGCCAAACCCGAAGCCCGCAAGCAGGATGAGGACATCATCGAGCGCTTTATGCGCCTGAGCCTCCCGGAGCTGGGCGACAACAAAGATAAAAACGGCATCGCCCGCCTCAAAGAGCGCCTCGATCAGTTCAAAAAGCGCCTTTCCAAGCCCAAATCCATCGCCCTGATCATCGAGTATGCCGAAACGCTGATCCCGATGACCGAAAATGCCAGCTCGCGTCCCGATGACCAGATGCTGCTCATTTTTATGCAGAAATGGGCCAAGGAGCAAAAGTTTCTCGACGCCGATCTCACCATTATCGTGCTGACAGAGAACATTATAGACATCAACGCGCAGTATGTGCGCAACCCCTTTACCTTTGATGTCAGCATCTCCTATCCCGACGAAGCCAACCGTCTGGCCTTTATCCATCACTTCCTCGGACTGCATGCGGGCAGCGAGGCCTATTTTGAGATGAAGCCGGAGATTATGGCCAAAAATACGGCGGGTCTGGGTCTGGTGCAGCTCGAAACGATTATGGCAGAGGCCGTCCGCAACAAGCTGCCTTTTACCAATGCCGAGCTGACGCGCAAGAAAAAAGAGATGATCGAAGCGGAGGCCGGGGGCCTGCTGGAGTTTGTGGAGGGCAAATACAGCCTTGCCGATGTGGCCGGGCATGCCCATGCAAAGAAAAACCTGCTCGACGCTGCCCGCGCCCTCAAGGCTGGCCGGCCCGATGTAATGCCGATGGGATACCTCGTTTCGGGGCCTGTGGGTA
>RDXT01000103.1 GCA_004292985.1 Bacteroidota bacterium | reverse complement strand
GCAACCTGTGCCGGACAAAATTCAATTTCGGTATCCGCTCCGTCGGGATGGGTATTGTAGCCCGGTGTCCCGGCAAGCCTCCGGAAATCTTCATTCAGCACGGTGATCTGCGACAGGATGCGCGCAGCGCTGAGGTTATTGCCTGTACCGGGGGCCTCGCCATTGTGTATCACGTGGATAATCACGGGAAGGGTAATGATACCCGTCACCTGCTCTGCGGGCGGGGAGGCAGTCCAGGCAGATTTTTCGAGGGGGTGAAACAGCTCAGGATTGGCGCAACGCTCCTGCGAATATCCTTGCCGGACAGCGCAGAGGACGCAGACAATGAGGATAAAACGCCGTAAGGTGCCGCCAGGATTAAGCATAGGACTCGATCATCCGCAACACTTCTTTGTCTTCCATCAGGCCGGCGTCGAAGTGAAAGAGGAGGAAATGGCTTTCATAGTCGAGTACGAGGCCATTTTCGAGGTACATCAGCCCACGGTCGCGCTGATCTGTTTCGAGGCAGTAGGCAGCAATCTGGAAGTAGAGTTCCGCTTCCTGGCTATGGATTTTGAGCGCCTCTTCGAGGTAGGTAATCGCACCGAAATGGTTGCCATGCTCCCGCAGAAGCTCCGCCCAGTCCTGCCAGATGCTCAGTTCCTGCGGGTTGGCGGTGAGGGCCTGCTCCAGATAGAAATAGGCACTGTGGTGGTTGCCGAGTTTATATTCACAGACGGCCAGCGAGAGGCACGCGTCCATGTTTTCTTCGTCCAATTGAAGCGCGCGGCGGTAATAGTTGATGGCTTCGAGGTAGCGCTCGCGCTGCTCCATGCAGGAACCCATACCGAGCCATGCTTCGAGGTATTCGGGGTCCAGGCGTGTAGCCTTCCGGTAATAGCGGTAGGCTTCGTGAAACAGTTCGAGGGTTTCGTAGCAATCGGCCACGCTATAGATAGACTGGAGGTCGTCTGCCTGGATGGACACGGCGCTCAGATATGCCTGAAGGGCTTCGGGAAGGCGGCCCATGTCCTGCAAAAGCTGGCCTTTGTGGTACCAGGCGCTGTTGAGGTCGTCCTGCACCACAATCGCATAGTCGAGGGCATCGAGGGCGAGTTCAAAGTTACCCATCTTCCGGTAGAGCATGCTCAGGTTGAGCCACACGAGGGAAGAATAGGGAAATTCGTCGAGGAAGGTATGGTAGAGGCTGATGGCGTCTTCGATGCGTTCATCTGACTCCATGAGGAAGGCCAGTTCGTAGAGCGCGTCTTCGTATGTGGGGGACAGGGCGAGGGCTTTGCGGTAAAAGCGCTCGCTTTCGTCGGTTTTGCCACAGATCTGGGCCACATTTCCCATCTGAAGATAAACCTCTTCGGGGTGATCGAAGAAGCCTGAAAAATCTTCGAGGAGGGTTACGGCCTCGGCATAGCGATCCACGCGGGCCAGAATGTCCGCCTTAAACAACACATACTCCGCTGTCATCGGGCTGTAACTCAGCGCTGTATCTATGTTACCCAGGGCCTTGTCCACATGACCCAACTCCAGATCCAGGCGCGCCTGTTTATGGTAGAGGTCACCGCTGGAGGGGTGGCTCCGGATAGCATACTCGATCAGCTTCTGCGCGCTGCCGATTTCATTCGTCCGTACATAGTAGTTGAAAATTTCATCTACCTGCACCAGATCCATGAAGACAAAGCGACGGGAGCGGAGTATTTGTTCGAACTCCTGCGCACTGGCTTGTGCCCGGCGTTCTTCGTAATCATTATACCCGTACTCTTCCAGCATAGGCTCCTTGACAGTATAATCGTTGGCCGGAATTTATCAGGAATCCTTAACTCAACAACAAAGATAAGAGAATTCTGATGTTTTTTCTACCCTGAGGTGTTCTTTTTTCGGTATGAAACGACAAACACGCCCAGCATCACCAGCAGCGTACAGACCAGCTTCCACCCTTCCACACGCTCATGCATCGCAATCACAGTGGACGCAAGCACCAGCACAGGTTGCAGATAGATGTAAATTCCTACAACTGAGGAGGGTAAGGTTTTCAGGGCAACGCTGCTGAGGAGGTAGGTCATTACAGTAACAAAAACAACAATATATACGAGACTGATCCAGCCAGAGTTTGACACCAGCGACCAGTCCTGCGTGACAAGGTCATAGGTACCCGCCCCGATATTAAACACCGCACCAAAGAGGCTGATCCACATCACAATGGTAAAAGTGTTGTATTTCAGCAGCAGGGGCCGCACCGCCACCAGGTACACGCCATAAAAGGCCGCATTAAGCAAAATCATCAGGTCGCCCGTCTGCGTATCTCCCCCCAGATGTACCTCGCTGCCCCCCAGCGCCAGATAGAGCGCCGCCCCAAAGGCCAGCAGCAGGCCGCCTGCCCGCAACCAGGTGATCTGCTCCGCCCCCGAAAGCCAGGCCACGACAAACACAAACACCGGAGAGGTCGTCATTAGCACCGAAGCGTGTACCGGCGTGGTGAAGGAAAGGCCCCAGAAAAAGAAAATCTGGTTGAGCGAAGCGCCAAACAGCGCACAGACAAACAGGCGCAGATAGTCGCGGCGATCCCGCACAGGCTCCCGGATGTAGAACAGCCAGATCAGCACAAAGACCAGCGTGCTGAGTATGCTGCGGAGGGCGATCACCCCCAGCGGCGGAATCTGTATAAATAAGTCCTTGACAATGAAGTAATTAACCGCATATATCAAGGCCACTCCCCAGAGGGCAAGATGGGCTTTGAGGGTAGCGTTCAGGACGGAGAGGTTGAAGATGTGGGGGAATGCCAGACGCGGGCCACCTGTTCCTGAAAAAGCTTCATTACGGCTGCCTTGCCCCACTCTTCCTGTTCCTGTGCGGACCAGAGCGAAGGGAAAAACATCACCCGCTGAAAGCGCGGCGGCAGGAAGGTGCGCCAGTTAGTGCCACCGGTGGCTTCGATGTCGGCGCCGCCGCTGACCAGGTGCCGCGAAGCGGCAGCCAGGTGACTGAGTTTCCAGAACACATTCACATGGAGGTCGTAGCTGCGCAGCAGTTCCCGCAGAGCCGCATCTTCGCGCACGGCGTCGGGGGCCTGGCTGTAGAGGTAATACAGGTTGCGGGTCTGGTATTTGTGCAGCAAATGGATAAGCGGCTCGTCGTATTTGCGCTCAAAATCGCGTAGGGTCAGGGTTTTTTGCTTTGTTTCGAGGTCTATGCCTCCCTGCTTCCAGTACATACCCGCGTACAGGTCTTCGATCGAGGCAGACTCGTCTTCGGGACGGTCGCCCCGCACCAGGTTTTCGAGCGCGGTGCTCATGATCTCGATGTGGCGGTACTGCGCGGACTGAAAGCCGCTGGCAGGCAGGAGCGCCATGCGAAACTTGCGCATTTCATCCGGGTCGAGGCCGCTGAGCATAATGTCGAAGCTGTTGCTCAGGTGCCGGAAGTAGTTGACCGCCCGCGACATACGCCTGCGCCAGAAGCTGAGCTGCAAAAACTCGCTCTCCGCGCCCCGGTCTTCAGTCAGGGCCTCCAGTTCCAGCTTCACCAGCTTAAACATCAGCTCGGTGATCTGGTGGTAGGTAATAAAAATCACCTCATCGTGCAGGGGCGTGCGCGGGGTCTGCAAGCCCAGCAGGCTGTCGAGGTGGATATAGTCCCAATAGGTAAGGCCATTGGAATAGTAGAGGCCTTCGAGATAGGCGCGCATGTCCTGGCCCATGCCGGCATATTTCTCTTCGAGCTGGGCGATGCGCTGAAGCACTTCGCTGACGTCTGAGGTTGGGGAAGAAGATTCCATCGCTAACAAATAGTGCGCAAAGTAACGCACTTTCCCGGCCCTCTGAAAGATTCATTTGCAGCAGCCCTTACTGACGGTACGTTACCCAGCGGATCAGCTCGCTCCACTTCGGCTTTTTGCCATACATCAGGATACCTGTGCGGTAAATCCGCGCAGCCAGCCA
>RDXT01000102.1 GCA_004292985.1 Bacteroidota bacterium | reverse complement strand
CAGCAGATGAAGTCCTGAAAAAGCAATTGCCGGAAAATTGATTCTCCAGCTATCTACCTGACGCTGAATGAGTTCGTCGCCCCAGGGCGTGTACGAAATCAAAAAGCTACCGCACATCATGAGGGTAATGAAGCTAAACAGGAACTTTAGCCCGAACAGATTTCCCTTCAACAGCAGCAGGATCAATATGGACACCAGCGCAGCCATTAGCAGCAGCAGGATATTAAGCGGGCGGTAGGCATCAAACCACTTCATTTCGCCCACAACCAGAAGCGCAATGTCTATGCACACATACAGAATAATCGGCAGTGAAGCGTAGCGAAATGAAAAGCGCTCGATCAGTAACTGCCTGAGCGTCAGCCATACATAGCAGGTCAGCACCACATTTATCCAGGAAGTGGCACGGGCAAAGGTCATCATGGTCCCGGCGCTGTCACCTACGGGCAAAAGCGGCCAGCCCACGCGAAATGCGTAGAGAACAATTGCTGCAAGCAGCAGGCGGGCTGCCCTTACCGGATAAAAGCGATACATGGTCTCAGGGAGCGAGGTTAATGTGGGAAATGCGTATCTCGTCTGTAGAGCTGCCGTTCCCGTAGGTCCAGGCAATATACAGGTTTGTTCCGATACAGGCCATACTTGGGAAACCGCTCCCTTTTCCTTCGGCAAAATCGGCCACTTTGATAAGGGGAGACAGCTTTCCGTCGGGCTGAACGGCGCGCAGGTGTAGCTCGCCCTTGCCTTTTTTGTTCATGGCCACCCAGCTCACCCAGGCCGTTCCTCCGGGCCGGAGCACCACATCTACCCTACCCTCCGGCCTGCCATTGTCCACCCGTATTGGCTCGCCAAAGCTCAGTCCGCCGTCTTCAGAAAAGGCTACTTTTACATAGGCCGAATCTGAAGGCTTTGTAAACCAGGCGGTTACGACGTTATCTCCTGCTGCCGAAACCGCAGGTCCGTTCACAGGGCAGCCTGTAATTTTCCAGTTATCAGTCGCCACCGGGGCTGGTTCGGACCAGGCACCCTTTTGAAAAACTACCCGGCCAATATCGCGGACATCCTCCTCGCTGCGGTCGCGGTACACAGCCACCAGTCCGGAAGCCGTTTTTGCCACATCGGTCTGGCAGCAGTCGCAGATGCGTGCATCGAGCTGATGGGTTGCGAGGACATTGCCACCCGCCTCCACCTCTGCCTGAAAAAGCCGCGAAGGTCCAGGCCCTTCGTTCGCGTAGAGGCTGCCGTCGAGCCAGATAAGGCCCGTATGTTTGCCATCGGGATAGAGGGAAACAAACCCATGCTCCGAAGGAGGGCTGTCCGTATAAGGCGCAGCCGGGGTGGACCACTCGCCATTTCCGCCCGAAAATGTCAGTTTTACATCATACGCATAGGGATCACTGCCGCTTTTTTGCAGAAACCAGGCCGCCAGCGAACCATCTTCATGCGCGATGAGGCCCGGAAAATCTGCCCAGTTGATAAACCAGTCTGTCCCGGAGGCAATCCGCTCGGAGGCCTGCCAGGCTTTGCCATCCCAGCTGGAATACATCAGACCTGCAAGCGAGTCCTGGCTTATATCGAGCCAGCTCAGATACAGGCGCTCTCCCTGGGCATAAAGCCGGGGATAGGCGCTCCCGGAACCCGAAGGCGCAGGCAGCGGGTGTACTTCCGGCGCGGAGGGGATGCTGCACGCCACGGGGAGGAATAGCAGGATAAAGTAAAAGCGGTACATGGTACAGGGTTCAGTTTACAGGGAACAGGGGCAGTAAATGAATATCTCTTTGGCTGATTATTTCCCTTCCTTCATGCAAAGAACCTAATATTTTTTAGCTTTGAAAAGATTTGTCTCTTGCTATAAGCTCTATCTTCTTTCTTTTATGGAAATCCTGATTGCCTGTCTGTTTGTTGCCGGATACGTGGTGATTGCCTTTGAGCATCCGCTGAAGGTAAATAAAGCTGCCGCGGCCCTGATTACGGGTGCGCTTTGCTGGACCGTTTATGTATTAAGCGGGGCGAGCCATGAAGTTGTTGGCCACCAACTGGCGGAGCATTTGTCCGAAATCGCCGGAATCCTGTTTTTTTTGCTGGGCGCCATGACCATCGTAGAGATTATGGATGCCCATGATGGCTTTGAAACGATCAGCGAGCGGATCAAAACAACAGACAAGCGAAAGCTGCTTTGGCTGATCAGTTTTATCGCGTTTTCTCTTTCTGCCGTGCTGGACAACCTGACAACGACGATTGTGATGGTATCTTTGATCCGTAAGCTGGTGCCCGGCAAAGAAGATCGCTTATTTTTTGCAGGGATGATCGTCATTGCAGCGAATGCAGGCGGAGCATTCTCCCCCATTGGCGACGTTACGACCACAATGCTCTGGATCGGCGGGCAAATATCCACCTTTGCTATCATCGGAAAGCTGTTTCTTCCCAGCTTAGTCTGTATTCTTACGCCTTTATTGATCCTTTCTGTAACGATGAAGGGTGAAAAACTCAACAATGTACTCACAGAAACAGACAAAGAGGGCCTCTCCTCCAGTCCCCGCGAGCGTTTAAGTGTATTCCTGCTGGGAATCGGGGCCTTGCTCTTCACACCCGTATTTAAAACCTTTACCCATTTACCTCCTTATATGGGCATCTTGCTGGGACTTGGGGTGATCTGGGTGTGGACAGACCTGATGCATAAAGCGAAGGAAGACGACCACAAGCGCAAATTATCTGTACTCCGGGCGCTGGAACGCATAGATACGCCGAGCATTCTCTTCTTTTTGGGCATTCTGGTCACGGTCGCCGCGCTGGAATCGGTGGGTATCCTGCCCCAACTGGCTCAATGGATGGACAAGAGCATCGGAAACGAGTCCGTTATTGCCATTTCTATCGGCCTTCTCTCGGCTGTAGTGGACAATGTGCCCCTTGTGGCCGCCGCCATGGGCATGTACAGCCTCGATACCTACCCGATGGATAGTTATTTCTGGGAATTCCTGGCCTATACTGCTGGAACCGGAGGATCCATCCTCATTATCGGCTCGGCGGCAGGGGTAGCGGCTATGGGTATGGAAAAAATTGATTTTATGTGGTACCTGAAGCGTATATCATTGCTCGCCCTGCTGGGGTATCTGGCAGGGGCTTTTGTGTATATCCTTCAGTATCAACTCTTCAGCTAACGGCCTCCTTCTCCCGGAGCGGAATTTCGAGGAAAAGTTCCCGTTCATGTCTGCATGAATCGCCCCTGCGGCCATCCGCTTCGCCCGTGATGATAAGCCTCACCACATACGCCGCTTGCGTCCGTTTGAATGCATGGGCAATATGCGGCACCTTCGTATCCTGCGCCTTGCTTCCGTCACCCAACTCCCAGCGATAGCTGGCAGGCGTACCTCCGCGCGTAGATGCGATCAAGGTAACCTCCTGACTATCATCTGTTTGAGCGCCATATACAGGTCGGATCGCAGTGACCAGCGGACAAGTACCCGGCAGTTCGGCAAGGACCTCGGCGCTGGTTTCGCAGCCGCACTGGGTTCCTTTGGCCGTGACACGCACAGGGTAAGGAAGGGCCTCCTCCGGATTCCGGACAAACACATGGGAAGCGTGAGGCGTATGGGTGATCAGCGAAGGGCTGCCATCGCCCCACTCCCAGATGTAGGTATCGGGCTCGGTCAGGGGGGCTGGCTGCTCGCGGAGCTGTACATGAAAGACCAGATGGGCCTCCGTTTCGCTGAGTTCGCAGAAGGTGTAGTTCAGTTCCCGGATGTGGGGGCAGGTGCCCTCCACAAGCACTTTTACGCAGGTAGTCCTTTCGCAAGTACCTGATCCGGAGACAGTTACATCAATCCGATACAGTTCGTCCCCGGACTGCCGGAGCAGCTCTGCCTTCAGTTCCGGCACCGTAGTTACCTCCTGATGCAGCACATCCTTCACATTCCAGGTCCAGGTAAAGTGCATGCTGCC
>RDXT01000101.1 GCA_004292985.1 Bacteroidota bacterium | reverse complement strand
CGGTATCCGGCAGCGAGTCCGGCGGCAGATGTCCATTCGTTGGGGAATTTTTTAGCCAGAAACTGAAATACCTCCATCGCTTTTTCATTTTTCCCGGCCTGAATCAGCCCCGATCCTATGTTATAGGCCTGAAGAGGCGTGGCTATGTCGAGGGCTCTTTTCTGCACGGCATCTGCTTCGGCACTACGGCCCAGGGCATTGAGCACGCTGGCCTTTGTCTGAAGGGTGGCGTAGTTCTCTTCGCCGATGAAGGGTGCGCTGATGGCCATGTCGGCCCATGTGAGGGCTTCTTCGAGGTTAATATTGTTCTGCACGCAGAAGTCGGCAGCCGATTGGTAACCCGCCCAGTTAAATCCCTGTGTATTTTGAAGTTCGCGGCGCATCTGATCTACATAGAGCTGCATCATACCGGGCACTTCGATGGTAAAAGGCAGGCGCAGTTTTTCCCAATGCAGGGCCAGCACGGTTTTATCGAGCAGGCGTTCGCGGAACTCGTAGGTCAGAAACTCGCTGAACTCTGCGACTTCGGGGCTGGCCTCTACCCGCAGCGCATCCTGGGCAGGGTCATAAAAATAGCTTCCCCATGCGGTCGAATTGCGGGAAAAAATGAGGATCCAGGGTTTGTCCTGCTGCGGGATCACATGAAATCCATAGCTCCCGGCCCTGAGGTCTTTGCCCTGCACCCGCACATCGTGGCTGAAAGAGATCACCGTGTTCTCGTTCGCGCCTGCGCGCCAGGGGCCCTGGGTCGAGGTGCCGAAGCCTTCTTCCTTAAAATTGACGGTGCCGTAGGGGACCAGTTCGCCCCAGATTTTGCCATCGCGCCCATCCACATTGGGGCTGTTGTAGTTCAGCGAGACTGTGGCCAGTCCGACCTGCTGCTGCACCTGGCTCCGCATATTCATCCCGCTGGGGGGTGTGGTAATTGCCTGCTGGCCATAGAGTTGCTGCATGAGCAATGAGCTAAGGACCGTGCAGAGGGCAAAGAGAGGGAATACGTTTTTCTGGATCATAAAGACAGGATTTACGATGCAAATTACACCCTCACACAGGGAGTCACATGGCAATCGCCGAAAAAGCATACGCATTCGCCGAGAATCGGAAGTTTGACAGAGAATCAAATCCTTTGTAAATTAGTCAATCGTTTGTTTACCTCTTTAGATATGCCCGAAACCCCCAACCTGATCCACCTCGCCATCCCGGCCTTTATCATCCTGCTGCTGCTGGAAGTGGTTATTTCTGCGCTGGTTAAACGCGAGACCTACGAGGCCAAAGACACCTTCAGCAGCCTGGCCATGGGCATCGGCAATGTGCTGATCGGTCTGGTGGGCAAGGCCCTGGTGCTGGGCACATTTATGCTCGTCTGGCAATTTCGCCTGCTCGAACTCGATCCCCGGCAGGCATGGGTGTGGGTGCTGCTGTTTTTTGCCGAAGATTTCAGCTACTACCTCTTTCACCGCACGGCCCACAGTTCGCGCTGGTTCTGGGCCTCGCATGTGGTGCATCATTCCTCACAAAAATACAACCTCGGCACAGCGCTCCGCCAGACCTGGACCGGAAACCTGAGCGGCGGCTTCGTATTCTGGCTCTGGCTGCCCCTGCTGGGTTTTCACCCGCTGATGATCATGACGATGCAATCTATCAGCCTGCTGTACCAGTTCTGGATTCACACGGAGCTGATCGGCAAATTTCCCCGCCCCATCGAATTTATCTTTAATACGCCCTCCCACCACCGCGTGCACCACGGCTCGGACATCAAATATCTCGACAAAAACCACGCGGGTATCCTGATTATCTGGGACCGGATGTTTGGTACCTTTCAGGAGGAGGAAGAGCACCCTACCTACGGACTCACCCGTAATATTCAGACATTCAATCCTTTACGAATTGCTTTTCACGAGTGGATAGATATGCTCCGGGATGTGGTGCGCCCCGGCCTCAGCCTCCGGCAGCGTTTAGGCTACCTGTTTCACGCCCCCGGCTGGAGCCACGACGGTTCCCGCAAAACCACTGAGCAACTCCGCGCCGAACTTGAGGCAGGCCCCCAAAAAGACGTACACCAAACCGCCACACATTGAAACTCCTCTATCTTACTTCCGCGAACCTGGCCGACCGTCTTTTTATCAAAGACCTCGTATTCAATTTCAAATTTCAGGAAAAGGCCCTGCTGCTTCATGCGCCGGCGGTCGATCTTTCCGGTACCCGCTTTACCACCAAGCGCCTGTCTTCGCTCTTCAGTGAGGCGATGGTCTATAACAATGCGTTTCAGGCAGAGCAGCGGGACTTGTTTTCGGTAGGGGAAAATGGCCTTATGCAGGTACATACAACCCTGATTCACAGCCTGTTGAACATTTCCCAACTCCTGCTTGTAGGCCCTGTGATCCGCCAGGGAGGTGAGACTGTGATCGCAGATCCGCTGCACATGGTGCAGGCAGCCCGTGCGGCGCTGGAGATCAGCGAGCTGATCCTGTTTCCGGCCAATCCGCTTTCGCCGCTGGGCCGCAAGAAAGAACCGCTCGACAGCAGCGCCGACCTCGACCGGCTCCTGAGCCTCTACGAAGAAGAAAGCCAGGCCCTGCAACTGGCCCATACCCTGCGCCCTGCCCGCATTGCGTCGCCCGTTAATTATGCCCTGTGATCCAGAAAACCGAGGCCATCGTGTTGCGTACGCTGCGCCATCAGGAATCCAACCTGATCGCGACGCTCTACACACGTGAATTTGGCATCCGCACCTGCATCATCAAGGGTTTTCACTCGGCCCGGTCGCGCAACCGTCACAGCTATTTCCAGCCGATGTCGCTGATAGACATTGTTTTTCAGCAAAAGGAAAGCCGTGATATTCAAAACATTACCGAGACCCGCATCTCCAATCTGCTGCACAGCATCCAGAGTGATCCGGTAAAACTTTCGCTGGGCCTGGCCATCTGCGAGATTTTTTATGACACGGTAAAAGAGGAGGAGGCCAATCCGGGGCTGTTTGATTTTTTGCGGAATGTGATCCTGGCCCTCGACGAAAGCGAAGGCCGGATGATCCAGGTCTTTATCTGGTACCTGCTGCACCTGACCCGTTTTCTGGGATTTTTTCCCAGAGACCAGAGCGCTGATGCGCGGCAGGTGCAATTTGACCAGAAAGAAGGTGTCTTTGGCAAAGGGCCGGGAGACGAAAGCGCCCGGATGCTGCGTTTATTTTACTACAGCCACCTCGCGCCGGTAGCCGATCCGGAGTCCTGCCGCCAGATTACCTTCGACACGGAGACCAAACGCCAGATGATCCGCACCTTGTTTGAGTACTACCAGATTCATATTCAGGGCTTCCGCTATCCGCAGACGATGCGGGTTTTTGCCGAAGTTTTTGGATGAATGTTCTTACATGCCGTTAAACGAGTGCCAAACTTTGCTATCTTTTCAACCAAGTATCCCGGAGATGCGTTAGTATTGATGATTCTATTCACCCTTCCGATATGAAATACCCAAAGCTGAGTACCCTTCTGCTGGCTTCTTTGTTTCTGCTGCAAGCCTGTAAGGACGACGAACCGGTGAAAGTCTATGATGTGCCCTCCATCATTCAGCCCTATATTGATCTGTTTGAGCAGGAAGCAGCGGCAAGGGGGCAAACGCTGAACATTGACAACCTGAAAGTCGAGTTTGAAACGGACCTCCAGGGGGGGGATGCCGCAGGTCTCTGTACCTTTGCCTCTCCCAATACGCCTACGCCGCATATCCGCCTCGATACCACTTCTTACAACTGGCAGAACAATGAGTACCACCGGGAAATTCTGATTTTCCATGAGCTGGGCCACTGCATTCTGAACCGCCTCCACAAAGATGATGTGCTGCCCAATGGCAATTATGCCTCGATCATGCGCTCGACCGGGGAGCAGCTCTATGGCGGCAGCCTCAATGCCTTTAAAAGAGACTATTACCTCGACGAGCT
>RDXT01000100.1 GCA_004292985.1 Bacteroidota bacterium | reverse complement strand
ACCACAGGCTTTTTCATGTTGTGGCGGATCCACTCAGCAGCAATTTCTTCATTGGAGCCACCGATTTCACCAATCATGATAACTCCCTCTGTATCAGGGTCTTCGTTGAAGAGTTTGATGATGTCGAGGTGAGGGGAACCGATGATCGGGTCGCCGCCAATACCGACGCAGGTGCTCTGGCCGAGGCCGAGTTTGGTGATCTGATCTACGGCTTCGTAGGTGAGGGTACCGGAGCGGCTGATGATGCCTACTTTTCCGGGGCGGTGGATAAATCCGGGCATAATGCCGATTTTACATTCACCGGGCGTAATCACACCAGGACAGTTGGGGCCGATCATGCGCACGCCACGGTCTGTGATGTATTTTTTGGCATAGATCATGTCCCGGACCGGGATACCTTCGGTGATCGTGATGATCAGGCTGATGCCTGCATCTGCGGCCTCCATGATCGCATCTGCGGCATATGCAGGAGGAACGAAGATAATAGATACCTGCGCACCAGCCTGTTGTACCGCGTCATGTACGGTATTGAACACAGGCAGGCCCAGATGCTGCTCACCGCCTTTGCCGGGAGTTACGCCGCCGACTACGCGTGTGCCATACTCGATCATCTGCTGCGCGTGAAAGGATCCCTCTTTGCCGGTGAACCCCTGAACTATGACCTTGGAATCTTTATTGACCAGAATACTCATGGAAACGTGGGGCTTTGTTGTGGATGGGGTAAAGTTATCGGTAGCAGAGAGAAAAACCAAAGGAAATCCTCCGGCGAAGCAAAATTTGCAGACGCTCCCTTTTGCATAATGGAGAAACAGACGGAACTTTGCATCAAAATCCGTTACATGAAATTTTCCGTTGGATACCTCTTACTTGCGATCTGTTGTTTGATTTCCTGCCAGCAGGCCAGCTCTCCTGCCGCTTCTGCTGCGCCTTCCATCGCCTCTGAAATGGTTACCGTTACCCGCTCAGAAGGCAACTGCGAAGCCGAACCCTCGGACTGCGCTACCGTGAATATCAGCTACCTGCGTTTCAGCGGCGGAGCGCCCGGCGCAGCCGACTCAGTCAATGCATATTGCCGCAAACAAATCCTTGAATTTCAACGCTCGGTACTCCCCGAAGGAAACAGCTCACTCGGCATCGAAGAGGCCGCGGACGCCTTTATCGAAAACTACCGCAGCTTCCGGGCCGAATCACCCGATGCCTCCGGTGGCTGGAACTTCGATCTGGAAGCCAGTACGCTTTATGAAACGGCGAGCGTTTTGTCGGTCTATGTCGGCACCAGCACCTACAGCGGCGGCGCACACCCCAATTCATTTGTCAGCTACGCCTGCTTTAACGCCACTTCGGGCCAACAACTTACATTAACAGACCTCGTCAGCGATCCCGAAAAACTGAAGGCGCTCGCCGAAAAGAAATTCAGAGAAATGAACCAGCTTTCGTCCGATGCAAACTTAGACAATGAAGGATTCTTTTTTGAAGGGGGGATTTTTTCGCTGAATAACAACTTTGCCCTCACGCCCGAAGGCCTCAGCTTCTATTACAATCCCTACGAGATTGCCCCCTACGCGATGGGCCCCACCGTGCTGACCCTGACCTACGAAGACCTGGGCAGCCTGCTTACCTATAAACGCTAAGTCTTTCGCGAATCCGGACTATTTAAAATGCTTGATTATCAGACGCTTTCTTACAGCCCCGTTGACAGGGTTTAACCTTCTGCGTACTTTTACGTAGATAAATTCATCGCCCTTTAGCCACCCTTAATGTATGAAATGGACCTTTATACTTGTGTTTAGCCTTATGATGTCTGCACTTACCCTCTCCGTGCATGCACAGGTAAGCGCCGATATCCGTACAGAAACACGGGTATATCCCAATCCAAGTTCAAACGGCACATTTGCCCTGGAAATCTCTTCTCTCCAGCGAAATGAGCCGGTAAGTATCAAGGTCTTTAATCTGATCGGAAACGAGGTCATGGCGCGGGTTATTACACCCGAAGAAGGCTTATATAAAGGTGAAATTTCGCTCTCAGCGCTGCCCAAAGGGGTGTATATCCTCGAAGTAGCCAGCGGGAGCAAAAAGCAGACCCGCCGTCTGTCATATATTTAATAGTTTGATGTACAAGCAGTCGGGGCAGTTCTTTCGGGAGCTGCTCTTTTTTTGTTATTCATAGGCCCTGAAAGCCACCCCTGTGCGGTCGAAGCGAATGGCAGGCATCGGAATCCGGATCACTGATACCGTACTAAATAAGCTGTGCAGAAAACCGGAGCGTGTGCGGATGTTCGAGAGATCAATATCAAAACTGAGGTAGAGCTGCCGGTACTCGCGGGCGCGGATGTCCTCCCAACTGTCGCGGCCATAGCCCCCGATCATGCCTTCGCCGCCATAGCCGACTGCCAGATTGAGCCAGCGGGGATAATGGTCTTTGAAGCGCCCTTCCGGCAAAAATGAGTGTACCCGGAAACTCAGCCAGGTCGTCTGCCCGTTGTAGTCCTTGAGAAACCACTCCGCAGGGTTGGTGCCGAAAAGCCTTTGCAGGGAATCCACCCCGGCATAGGGCGACTTGCGCCAGCTTACTTTCAGTTGAACGCGGTTTTCGTTCCAGGCCCACTGGTTGGCCACCGCCAGCGAAACCCCGGTAAAATTGGCAGCTACATCGCTCCACGAAAAGCCCCAGCCTTCGCCAAAGCCATCAAATACCTCGATGCTGTTCATCGCCATAAAGCCCGCTACGCCCCCCCGGATCAGCGCCTTTCGTTTTTCCACCCCCGACCATTTGTAGAGATCAATCATCAGCCGGGCTGAAGAGTAGCCTCCCAGGGCATGGCCCACCTTGTCGTACTGGAGCCATTCACGGCTGTCATCAAAAAAGTGAAAAGGCACCAGCGGTTGTTTGGCGTACCAGTTGAGGCCCAGGTAGGTCATCGTTACGGCGTAGCCACCCGCAGCGATCCCCGTTACAGCCCGCGACCGCGCACGCGAAGGCAGGCTGTCGTTGACAAAAAAATCCTTGCGAAAGTCATAGCGGATGTGAAAGGGGCGCAGGCCCTGGGCAGAGAGACCGGCAGGCAGGAGCAAAAGCAGGCAGATCAGCAGGTGTTTTTTCATGTCCGGAGCATAATGCAGGGTAAGTACGGAAAGATGCTGTCCCGAAAAAAGCGTCAACAGCCTGAATCTTTCTTCTTAACATATATTTTACACAGGGCACAAAAAAACCGCCCCGTAGCAGCAGGGCGGTATCAATCGGATCGAATGGACGGATCAGCGCAGGGCAACAACGTGGGTTGACTGACCGCCTTTGTCGTCGGAGAGCACAAAACGTACAGAGGAAGCGGACACCTGCTCCAGGTTATACACCTGCTCAAATGCCTTTCCACCTGCGATGGACTCTGAATACAGTTCTAAACCCGTTTCGTCGTAGATGTGCAGCGTCATAGGCACTTCGGGCTGGGAGGCAAATACAAGCTTCACCTTTTGCTCGTCCTCATTGCGCTGCCAGGCGAATTCTGCCTTTTGAAGCGGGCTGTAAAAGCGCACTTCTTTTTCGACTTCACCAGCGGCTCCGCTTACTTTTACCTTGTACACGCCAAAAGGCATTCCGGAAAAGTTGAAGCGTTTGCTGAAGGCATCTGCATCTGACACTGTCTCTGAGTAAAGGCTCGCGTTGTTGACATCGAGAATTTCGACCACAACGTCTCCTTTGGTCTCACTCTGGTAGCTAAGTTGGTACTGGCCAAACGCTTTTACAGCGTGCAGTGCAACTACTGGGGTAGAAAGCGCATGAGTAGAGTAGTCCTGGGCGGTAGTGTTGCTGAACGCCGTTATCAGTACGGCGATGGACAGCATCATGCGGTTTACCATAACAGAAAAGAATTAAGTGAAAGAAACATTTGATACTACTTACGCAGTAGGATGGGGCAAAGTTGCTTCTTTTTTAATAAATG
>RDXT01000099.1 GCA_004292985.1 Bacteroidota bacterium | reverse complement strand
AAATGACTGCACATAAGGGAATGTGCTGATCACCGGAATCGAGTTGATCACACGGGTCACCGTGTCATTGAACGCGAAGGGGTCGCCTGCCAGGTTACACCAGGCCACAAAGGTATAAGCGCCTGGAGTTGCCAGGTTGGCTGTCTGGGTAAAGGTATAGGTAAGCGAGTCGCCGGGCAGTACGTTGATCGGAGCGACAGTGGCCGTTACCGGAGTACCGTTATTGAGTTTATACGAGAGGTTAATGCTCGTAATCGGCTGCGTACCAACGTTCTTGAATTTCACTTTCACTGCTTCGGTAGCGCTGAGGCCGCAACCATCTGCAGGAGCTGTAAGGGCCACCATTTTGGCTTCCTGGGCAGGGGTTTCGAACACTACAACGTCGTCGAAGGCAAAACCGTCGTCATTGACAGAGGGGTCAGCGCCGAAGGCGATGCGCAGCAATACGCCAGGCTGGCCACCAAGGCCCGTAAGCGCATGCTCGGCAATTTTCCAGCCGTTGGAGCCGTTGTTGGTGTTTACACGTCCTGACCATCCGGACTGCTGTCCACCGGGGTTACCGTTGATGGTGTTGTCGGTGTACCAGTTGTTGGGGTCGCCAAATGCACCTACGTTCTGCCATGTCAGACCACCGTTGATCGAAGACTGAAGCACCGCACCGTCCCAGCTAAACTCTGATTCCCACCATACAGAGAGGCGGATCACAGGCGCGACCAGGTTGGTGAAGTTAAAGCAGGGACCTGTTACGAAAGAGTTTTCGCTGTTAGGATAGAGACCGGTAAGACCGCCCGTTACCCATGCGTTGGTACCGGAGGCTGCGCCGATGATGGTCGCTTTGGCTGGTGTACCAAAGGCCCATGTGTTGGCTGTACCGCCTGATAACCAGGGGCCCTGTCCCGATTCGAAGTTTTCGATATAGGGGTAGGTCGTAATTGCTCCGCCGAAGTTAAAGAAGCTCTTCGTTACGGTGTCGTTGACTCCATTCTGATCCAGCGGGGTGAGCTGCGTAACAACTACTCTCACAATGTGGGTGCCCACAGTGGCGAGGTTGGCCGTAGCAGTAAAGGTATAGGTACCCGTATCGCCGGGCGCGTAGGTGCCGGGGATGGATTCAAAGGCCGTAAATGGGCCGCCATCTACCGAAAACTTACCTGTGAGGTTCGTCAGGTTGCTGGTACCGAAGTTGAGGAAGCTCACTTTTACGGTTTCTGTCGCTGTCAGACCGCAGGCCTGCACAGGAAGCAGCACGTTTTTGGCACGCGCGTCAATGGCAATCGGCTCGAACAGGCTGATGTCGTCTATCGCCATGTCACCGTTGATGCCATTCCCACGCACGGCACGGAAGATAATCTGAACTGTTTGTCCGGAATAGGCAGCCAGGTCCAGAATCACCTCATTGTAGGCAGCGGCTTCGGAAGTCTGCTGCGCACCTGTGAGGGTCCAGATGTTGGTCGTTACGTTACCCACTTTTACATCCACATTCAGCGTACCGGTGTTGGTACCGAACATGTGGTAATAAAATTTCAGCTTAGGTGCCGTAAGGGCTGCCAGGTTGATACAAGGGCTGGTCAGGCGACCCACATCTCCGGTAGCGCCGTTGCTGGCCTCCGTGTAGAGATATTTGGTACCGCCCGCGGTATGGTTACCTGTAGGACCTGTGAGGGTGGTCGGTGTCAGACCTGCCTGCACAAACCAGGTAAAGGGGTTGGTGGTGCTGGTGCTGGTCGAACTGCGGGTCCATCCGACAGGGAGTGTGCCGGGGTTGGTACTTGCATTTCCCACTACACCCGACTCGATGTCCTGCACAAAGGCGGTCGTCAGGGTCGGGATCGTCAGCACAGAACCCGAAGTGGAGTCGTTAAAGGCATTCGGATCACCTGTAACGGAAGTGAAAGCCTTAAAGGTGCTGGTGCCTACCTGCGAAAGGTTTACACCTGTCACCGATATATCCTGGGTAGCCAGCAGGGCCAGCGTACCTGTGTTGACCGTAGCCTGAACCGTCTGAGGGTTGGCGCCGGTTACCACGAGGTTTACTGTTACAGGGTTTACGCTGAAGTCTATCGCCTGCGTACCGAAGTTCTGCACACGCACTTTCACGGTATCGGAAGCGCTGTAGCAGCTTGGAGCGGTAGGCGATACAATCGTAACAGCGCCCATGTCTATCGGAGCGGGCTGGAAGATAGATACGTCGTCCAGACCGATGTCGCCGTTGAAGCTTGGGCCGCAGATACCTCTGAATTCCAGTTGCACGGTTTGTCCGGCATAAGCGGAGAGATCCACAATGCCTTCGAGCCAGGGAGAGGTTTCGAGCGGCTGCTGGGGTCCGCTGAGGGACCATACAGAGGTGTTTACGCCTCCTGCAATCACCCGTACCTGGAGGGTACCAATATCGACACCCGCCATGTGATACCAGAAGGAAAGACGGGGCGTAGCCAGGCCGCTGAGGCTGATACAAGGTGTAAAGAGCTTGTATTGCTGGCCGAGGGTACCGCCGGATACCTCAGTAAACATGTAAATACCGCTTCCGGTTGGGGTGTGGTCATCCGAAGGACCTGTTGTAGTACTTGGCGTTCCTGCCACATCGGGCAGCCAGCCGACAAAGTTGGTAGGGTTAATCCGGGTCCATCCATCGTTCAGTGAGCCGGGAGAGCCTGTGGTAAAGTTTTCGAAGTCCTCGAAAAACGGTGCAGAAGCGATAATCGGCGTCAGCAGCGTTACCGTCAGGGTATCGTTGGCAGGGTTCAGGTCTGGCGTGGAGCTGTGCCAGATTTTCAGGGTGTAAAAGGTGCTCGGCAGCGGAAATACACCCAGCGTAGCAAAGGTGAAGGTGTCGGACTGCGCACTCACAAGTGCTGTCTGGGTACCTGTCTGCACGGGTCCGTTGTCAATCTTGTACGAAAGCGGGATAGAGCCTGAAGTGTTCAGACCTACGTTGGCTACTTTTACAGAGATCGGCACACCAGGGGCAAAAATAGCGCAATCCTGTGTGTTGAAGCCGACCAGGCTTTGGATAGCGATGTCGTTGGCGGCCGGAGGCGCAATGTTCACGGTGTAGTCCTCCGTTTCACCAAAGGTCAGCGATACGCAGGGACCCGTAGGAATCGAGGAGAAGTTGTCCACCATGCGCAGGCGGGTATTGCCTGTCAGTGCGTTGGCCGGGACCGAAAACGAAACGGTGCCTGTGCCGCCACCTGCGATGGTGGTCGTGCCCAGTTGCTCGGTCGCTTCGAAGGTCTGGTTTTGGTTGTAATCAATCCAGAACGCGACCCCGGAAGTAAAGGTCGGATTGTTTACAATCGTGATCGTGTAGGGCTGGCCTGCTGTCAGGTTGATCGTAGCAAGGGCCGTGTAGTTGTTGTAACCACTTGGGTTGGTAGGAAAGGCAGCTGTCAGGTTCGCAAGCTGGATACTCACAATCGAGTCACCCACAGTGGGTCCCGTAGTGTAAGTAGGCTGGCAATACTGAGCTAACAAACGCGATCCACCCAATACCAGTAACAGTAAAAGAGTAACTAAATGCCTCATTTTCCACAGATTAGGTTAGGGGATCGTTAAAAATACTACTCACTTTTACAAAAAACAATAAAATAGCAGGCGAAACGTTTGAGGATATTTTAATTAACTGATATTCAATCAATTAAAAAGCAAAGCCGGGACAGTTTCCTGCCCCGGCTTTTTCATCTGCTATCTCGCTGAGTATCAGCGGCGGATCACACGCTTGTAGGTGGTATTCACGCCATCGCTCACGCGGACGTTATATACACCTTCAGCGGCTTCGCTCAGATTCATCTCGTGGCGGTAAGCGCCAAACACATTTTCCTCTGTGCGCTCATACACAATTCTTCCGCGGGCATCGGTCACCTGAATGCTCAGGTTCTCAGCATGCATGTCTTCGCCCAGCAGGGAGAAGAGACCGTCGGTTGGGTTGGGATAAATGCT
>RDXT01000098.1 GCA_004292985.1 Bacteroidota bacterium | reverse complement strand
CGGGCTTGACCGGGAAAAAGGGACTCAGGAGCAGGCTGCACGCAATCTGATACACTTCCTCGAACTGAAACAGATAATGCGGAAAACTGCGGCTGCGGGTAGTCTGGGTAAAGTCGTTGTACTTGATTTTGAGAGTAAGGGTGCGGCCTGAGCAGGAGGCTTGCAGCAGGCGTTCGCAGACTTTTTGCACAATGGATTCAAGCGCGGCCTGCATCTGGTCTTCGGTGTGCAGGTCATCGAAAAAGGTATTTTCTGCCCCCAGGGACTTGCGTACGCGGTTGGGCTGCACGCCCCGGTCGTCCATGCCCCGCGCGATGCGGTAGTACCAGCGGCCCGTTTTGCCAAAACGCCGGGCCAGATCCAGTTCGCTCCACTGCCGCAGATCGGCCCCCGTATGGATGCCCAGGCGCTTCATTTTTTCGGCGGTGCGCTCCCCGATGCCATAAAATTTGCCAATGGGAAGCTGCTCAATGAAAGTCTCTGCATGTTCGGGGCCGATGAGGGTCATGCCATTGGGCTTATTCATGCCCGAGGCCATCTTAGCCAGAAATTTATTGAAGGAAATCCCTGCCGAAGCGGTGAGTTGGGTCTCTTCCTGTATGCGGGCGCGTATCTCACGGGCAATGAGGGTCGCAGAATGTATCTCTTTTTTGTTAAGGGTCACGTCAAGATAGGCCTCATCGAGCGAAAGCGGCTCCACCAGGTCCGTATATTCGTGAAAGATAGACCTGATCTGCCGTGAAACGTCGCGGTAGGCATCAAATCGGGCGCGGACAAAGACCAGTTCCGGGCAAAGGCGCTGCGCAGTCAGCGAAGGCATGGCCGAATGGACCCCAAATTTCCGAGCCTCATAGCTGGCTGCGGCCACTACCCCCCGGCGGCTCGCCCCTCCCACAGCCACAGGCTTGCCCCGCAGCTCGGGATTGTCCCGCTGCTCGACAGAGGCATAAAATGCATCCATGTCTATGTGGATGATTTTGCGCACAGCAGATTACGCATTACGCCTTCCAAATCCTTGATATAGAGCATATTAGGTCCGTCGCTGGGAGCGGTATCCGGGTCGGGATGCACCTCCAGAAAATACCCGTTTGCCCCAAAAGCCTGGGCGGCATAGGCCATCAGGGGCACATATTCACGGTTGCCTCCGGTTTTTCCAGCTGCCCCGCCGGGCCGCTGCACTGAGTGCGTGCAATCCATCACCACCGGATAGCCTAAGGCCTTCATATCGGGAATGTTGCGAAAGTCCACCACCAGGTTATTGTAGCCAAACATATTGCCGCGTTCGGTGAGGAGCAGCTGCGTGTTTCCGGTTTCCGCGATTTTTTCAGCGGGATAGTGCATATCCGCGCCGGAGAGAAACTGGGCTTTTTTTACATTCACAATGTTGCCCGTATGCGCTGCGGCCAGCAAAAGATCGGTCTGGCGGCACAAAAAAGCAGGAATCTGGAGAATATCCACCACTTCGGCGACCACGGGTGCCTGCCACGACTCGTGAATGTCGGTGGTCAGGGGCAGATCGAAGCGGGATTTCACCGCTGCCAGCATCTCAAGTCCTTTGGTTACACCCGGCCCCCGGAAAGCAGCGCCCGAGGTGCGGTTCGCTTTATCGAAAGAGGATTTGAACACAATGGGCACATTCAACAGCGTGCGCAGGCGCGACAGTTCGGCAGCCACCTCATCGAGCAGTTCCTGGCTTTCAATGACGCAGGGGCCTGCGATAAAAAAAGGGCCCTGGCGCAGTTGGTCGTAAAGCGGGTTTGGAGTCATTGCAATCGGTATATCGGGTTCAGATTCCCAGATCGTAAATCTGGAGTATGCCTGTCAGTTTTCCGGCCTCGGCGACCAGCAGGGAGGTAATTTTTCGCTGGTTCATCAGGATTTCTGCATCGCGGAGGCGGAGTTCGGGTGCCACGCACACAGGCTGGGGGGTCATAAGGTCAGCCGCGAGCAGGGTAAAAAACTGCTCCTGCCTGCGCTCCATGGCCCGGCGCACGTCGCCATCGGTAACGATGCCTGTGATATGCCCCTGCACTGTGACCACTGCGAGGCCCAGCCGCCCGGCAGAAATGCAGTGAATCACCTGCTGCACAGGCGTATCGGGTGCCAGGGTAGGCAGATCCTGGGTGCGCATCACCTGCGAGACCTGCATCAGCAGGCGGCGGCCCAGGCTGCCTGCGGGGTGAAAGGTGGCGAAATCTTCGCTGCGGAAGCCTTTGAGCTGCATCAGGGTCATGGCGAGGGCATCGCCCATGGCGAGGGCCGCAGTGCTGGAGGCAGTGGGGGCCAACTGAAGGGGGCAGGCCTCCGCTTCGACCGAGGCATCGAGTACCACCTGCGCGTGGCGGGCAAGGGTGGAATGAACATTTCCTACGATACAGATATGAGGTACCCCCAACTGCTGTATATAGGGAGACATACGCAGCAGTTCATCCGTTTCTCCCGAAGAAGAAAGGCTTAAAAACACATCATCAGGCGACAAAAGCCCCAAATCTCCGTGCAAGGCCTCCGAAGGGTGTAGAAAAAATGCAGGAGTTCCGGTACTGGTTAAGGTTGCGGCAATTTTCCGGGCAATTAACCCCGATTTACCCACCCCAGACAGAACTACCCTCCCTTTGCAGGCCAACATACACTCCACAGCCCTGTCAAATTCCTCCGTAAGGAGATCAGACAGGCGGCTGATGGCATGGCTTTCGGTTTCAAACACCTGGCGGGCAAGGTCGCGGACAAGAGACATAGAACAAAGATAAGCGAATTATCAGAGACATTTTGACGGCTTTTTCCTTTCATCAAGCCGGACATTTGTACCTTGCGGCATGAAAAAATGGATCCTCCTCCTCTCCATTCTGACCTGCGGCAAGGCGATGGCCCAGCCCGTTACCTACAAGGTCATGTCTTACAACCTGCTGGCTTTCGGTCTTCCCTGCACGGGCGTGACCATTACGCAGAAATATACCTGGCTGGGCACCATCCTTAACCATGCGCAGCCGGATATTTTTTCTGTAAACGAAGTTTCGGCCTCCAACGCTTCCATCTATGCCGAAGGAATCCGCCAGCAGTCCTTTCCGGCGGCGATCCGCAGCCAGATAGCCTTTCCGGCACCTACCAACCAGGCAGGTTCCGACCGGGTAAATGTGCTGTTTTACCGGAAAGATAAGTTTGGCTACCTCGGCGGACAGGTTATTGTGGGAGGGATCCGCGATGTGAACCTTCACAAGTTTTATGTCAAAACAGCCACAGCCGTGGGCGACACCACCTTTTTATACTGCATTCAGGGCCATTTTAAAGCAGGAGATACCCAGAACGACGCTACCGACCGCAATCTGTCTGCTACGGCCATTATGAACTGGGTATCTGCCCAGGGCCGCAATGCATCCGTGTTGCTGATGGGGGACTTTAACCTCTATTCACCCAATGAGCAGGCTTTTCAGACCCTTGTATTTAATAACGATCAGGCCATCCGTTTCCGTGACCCGGCGGGCCTTCAGGGGGGCTGGACAGGCGCTTCGCACGCGCTGTTTCACACCCAGTCGCCCCGCAGCAGCAGCTCGGACTGCGGTTCCGGCGGCGGGATGGACGATCGTTTCGATTTTATCCTGACGAGTCCGGCACTGACAGATGGGCTGGCGCGTGTGGGTATTGTGCCTGATTCCTATGCCACCTATGGCAACAATGGACAGAGCTACAATACAGAATTGAGTTGCTCCGGCAATACCACTGTTCCGGCGCAGGTCTGTAATACCCTGAAACTGATGTCGGACCATTTGCCGGTGGTGCTTCAGATCAGGGCCGATGCGGTGAATGCCCTCGATCTCCTGCCCGAAAGCGAGGCAAGGCTCTGGCTGCCCGATCAGCCCGGCAGCTCCTTAGAGATTCATTTTGAGGCAGTTATCCCTGCTTTTTACCAGATAGAAGTCTATGACGCGCTGGGCCGAAGGGTTGCCTGGCTC
>RDXT01000097.1 GCA_004292985.1 Bacteroidota bacterium | reverse complement strand
TTCAGCCACAAATCCACGGGCTTTTTCACCACCGGAGCAAAAGGAAGCTCAATTTTTCGCCCTTCCCCCGCCGAAGCATAGGCCGCATAAATCACCTCCAGCACTGCGCGACCCAGTTCTCCGGTCACGAGCGGCTCGCGGTTCTGCTGTACGCACTCGATAAAGTGCTTCAGCTCATGCGGATAGCCCTGGTTAAATGCCTCTTCAAAAATCGGGAAACTCCATCCGGTGGTGGTGTCGGCCTTTTCCATGGCGTAGCCATAGCCATTTTTGCTGTAGGCCAGGGCGGCATTGCCCATAAACAGGTCTGCATAAACCACACCGCCGGTACCATACACCTCGCAGTGGTCATCCATGCCGCCATGACGCGCCCAGCTATTTTCTGCGACACCCGTTACGCCATTTTCAAAATGCACAATCACCACCGAGTTGTCCTCGCCCCGTGTGCGGCCCTTGTGCAAAACGGTAGCCATACTTGCCGTGACGCTGCTGACCTTAGCATCGCCGAGCATCCAGAAAAACCAGCCAAAGGCGTGGCAGCCCATGTCCATTAATACGCCACCTCCTGCCTGTTCGATATCGTAAAACCAGTCAGAGTGCGGCCCGGAGTGCTTTTCGGCCTGCTTGAGCATATAGATATCGCCCACAGCGCCTTCTTTGACCAGTTGCCGCACACGCTCATATTTAGGCGCAAAACACAGCTCCTCGGCATACATGAGTTTCACCCCGGCGGCTTTGCAGGCGGCGATCATGGCGTCGGCCTCTTCGAGGGTTACGGCCAGCGGCTTCTCGATGATGATGTGTTTGCCTGCGCGGGCCGCTTTGAGGGTCGCTTCGGCATGGAGAAAATTGGGCAAACAAATATCCACCACCTCGCAGCCAGACTCTGCCAGCAACTGGTCTATGTTGTCATACCAGTGGGGAATGTGGTATTTTTCGGCAAATGCCTGTGCTTTGGCAGCGCTGCGGGTATAAACGGCTACCACTTCGGCTTCCGGGACAAATCGGTGATAGCTTTCGAGGTGAATGTCGCTGATAAAGCCTGCGCCAAGAATGGCCACTTTCGTCTTTTGCATAGGGGAGTAGCGTAGAAATTGAGTAGCCTAAGATACAGGCTTTTCTGTAACTTGCAGATATGAAACGTATGCAGAACGGTGGAATGGCCCTTTTGTACGCCCTGCTCTGCCTGGGCTGCCTCTCCTGTTTCCGTATCCGGCCCGTGGAGCCGCCCGACAGCTCGGTGTCGGAGTGGGTGAGTCCTACCGACTACGAAATTTTGCTCAACAACCTGCGCACAGCCATTGCCCAGCGAAATGTGCAGAACTACCAGCGCTGCTTTGACCCGGAGTTTTTTCGCTTTACCCCTGCCGCCTCTTTATATAATGACAACGAAAGCATCTGGCAAAACTGGTCGCTGCAGGACGAGCAGACCTGGATAGAGAATGTATTTGGCGCGCTGACCTCTCCTTCGGGCAATTCGCTTATCTTAGAAGAGGTTGATTTACAGGATGTTACTTCAGATTCGCTGCGCTATGTGGGAACCTACCAGCTGCGCATGAACCACAGCGATACCAGCCTTACGACCTTGTTTCAGGGGCAAATTCAGTTGCTGATCCGGCAAAACAGCTTTAATGAATGGGAAATCCGCCGCTGGGCCGACGTCGAGACACAGCCTGATTCGAGCTGGAGCCAGTTAAAATTGCGTTACGTGCAATAATTCACTTTTTGGCATTCGATTCGCTTTAGCGTAACTTTACGCTTAGTTTACCGTTTCGTAACCGGATAACCCCAGCTTAGCATGAAACGTGTAGCCGGATCATTTGTACTGTTGATTTTTGCTGTTACAGCTGCCCTTGCCCAGACCCGGCAGGCCACCTTGCTCGACCACAAAGACCGTATTCGCCTCACCCGGCTGGATGCGCTTAACTCGACCTACCGGGAGACCAATCTCTCGATTACCCCCGACGGGAAATACCTCTTTTTTATGTCTCTGCGCGGCGGCCAGAAGTGGTCCAATGCCTATATGGTTTTCCGGGGAGACTCGGTGTATGACGGCGATATCTGGTATTCACAAAAGTCGGAGGGCAAATGGATGCGGGCCAAATGTCTGCCGGAGGGCATCAACAGCTCTTCGGGCGAAGACGAGCCCAACGTAACCCCTGATGGCCGCGCGGTCTATTTCCAAAGCTGGAACGCCATGTGGATGTTCACAGGCGGTCCCTATTACAAAGCCCGGCGCTCGGGCGATACATGGACACAGCCCCAGGGCCTGGGAGGCGGCATTACAGAGTTTTTCCGCCCCGGAAATATGCCCGCCACCGATGGCATGACCCTCTCTCCCGATGAAAAACGCTTCGTCGTCGCTGCGGGGCCTGACTACGACGACAACATGGACCTGTTTATGAGCAAATATACCAGCAATGGCTGGAGCTACTGCCAGAAACTGCCCATTTCTACCCCCGGCGACGAGCGCTCCTGCTTCATTGCTGCCGATGGCAGGACCCTCTATTTTGCCTCCGACGGCTATCAGGGCTTCGGTGGACTCGATATATTTAAAACAACCCTCAACGCCGACGGTACCTTTGGCGAAGTGATTAATATCGGCGCGCCCTTCAATACCTCTGCCGACGACTATGGATTTATCCTGACGGCAAACGGAATGGAAGGCTATTTTGTGCGCAATGGCGATATTTATTTTGCAGACCTGAGCGAGGCCGATACCCGCATCCGTCCGGCGGTGGTGAGTGTGAATCACACCCTGACGATCTCCGTCAAAGACTCCAGCAACTGGAAGGCCCTGAGCGCCGAGGTGCTGGTGATGGATGCATTGACCAAGCGCATCATTCAGAAAAGTGTAACACCTGCCACGGGAAAACTCAGCCTTACCCTGCCCAACGAAGTCCGCACCTACGACATCGTTACGACCCTTCAGGGATATACTGCTGCCCGCCGCCGCATCAGCTCTGAAAAACTGGCTGCCTCCAAGACCTATTCTGTGAATTTTTTGCTGTCGAAGCCCAAAACTGCCCCTTCGGAGCCGCTTGCGGTGACTACGCAACCCACAGCGCCGCCGATCAAAACCATAGAGCCTCCCAAGCCCCCGGTTACCCGCGCCGAAGAGCCAAAACAAACCCCGCCCCAGACCCCTGCGCCGGTTCCGGTTAAGCCCAAACCGGTGGATCCCTATGATTTTCAGGGCATTGCCAAAAATAACCTCACGCTGCTGCTCGACGTTTCGGCTTCGATGAACAAGCCCGAAAAACTACCCCTGCTGAAACAGTCGCTGGAAAAGCTGCTGGGTCACATGCGTCCCGAAGACCGGATTTCTGTAATAGTGTATTCCGGCGACGCAAAAGTGGTGCTCGATGGGGTCTCGGCGGTGAAGAAAGAGTTGATTATCAGCTCGATAGAAAGACTCAGTTCTTCCGGCGCCAGTGATGGCAAAGAGGCCCTGCGCAAAGCCTACCAGCTCGCAGAGACGCATTATATTGCCGGAGGAAACAACCGGATCATTCTCGCGACCGATGGCTATTTTGACCTGGCACCGCTGTTTAATATCGCAGAGAAAAACGGGGACAAAGGCATTGCGCTCACCGTATTTTCTTTCGGGAAGCTGCCCACGGCGAAAAATGATGAGCTTCAGAAGCTGGCAACTGCGGGCAAAGGAAACTACGCCAATGTGCGTGCTGATAATGCAGATGCTGTGTTGTTGAAGGAGGCGAAGGCGGTGCGGGCGAAATGAGGCTGACCGCGCTTGTGCGTGGTCTTCGACCGAAATTAGATTAGTTC
The DNA here is from genome assembly GCA_004292985.1 of Bacteroidota bacterium. Classification (GTDB taxonomy): domain Bacteria; phylum Bacteroidota; class Bacteroidia; order J057; family J057; genus RDXT01. The sequence goes on along the minus strand of RDXT01000097.1, from coordinate 165 downwards.
ACGCAGAGAAACAGAGGTGCAGAGAAGCAAAGAAGAATTTTATCCTCTGCGTCTCCCGAACTTAGCGCCTCTGCGTGAAATCCAACTCCCCGCGTGAAATCCACTATCTCCCTCAATCCAGCGAGCGCATCGAAGTAAAGTACCCATATACCCAGCCCTCGTCGG
>RDXT01000819.1 GCA_004292985.1 Bacteroidota bacterium | reverse complement strand
GAAGAAAGAGTCAGGGTTGTAGGGTTACTTCTGACTTTGTCGGGGTCGGATGTCACCCAGGCTGTTTCGCCTCCTCCCAGACGGCTTGCCGGAGCGAAGGTAAATGCCCACTGGATATCCTGGTTGGTGTTTACCGGAACTTCGCAGGAAGGAGCTATTTCGAGGTTAAATGTGCCGGAAAAGCCGTCATCGCCCGATTCGAGGGTGCCGCCTGCGGTCTTATAATAAGGACTGAGGTTAAAATAGAGGGTGTCGCCCGACTGGCTGGCAAGCGATACGCTGGTAATGCTCTGGGTTGTGGTGCTGTTGGTGGTGCGTGTCCGTACCTGGGACATATATGCCCTGACCCATTCATAATGCGGCGGCAATACCACCCGCACACGCTTTACCTGCGCCCAGTTGCGGTATTCGTAGGGAAAAAGATTGCCTCCGGCGTAGTTGTCACAGCAGTCGCCGATGCTGAGGTAAAAGTTTTGCTGCACAATGCTCGAACAGGTGGTAATGTTATAGTTCTGAACGGCCGCATTGTTATAAAAATAGCCGATCAGGGTAAACCGGGCATTGTAGCGCTCGCACTGGTAGCGGTCGGCCAGGGTGGGATTGGGCACGTGACTGAGATAAAAGCCGTCGTTGTTTACTGTTACTTCCTGCACCGATCCGCCGAGGTTGCCACTCACCCTGTACCAGGTGTGCAGCCAGACTGAGTCGCCCTGCCCGAAGGTAAATCCGGAAAAGCTGCTGCTGAGGTTGGCGAGGGTCGCGGCACTGAAGTCAAAGGCGAAACTGCGCTCTGTGCCATTGGTCGTGACAAGCACCGGAATCTGGCTGCACGTGCGGTATAGCCCCGCCGAAGCATCATAGACCCTCAGCTCGGCATTAAGCGAGGTGAGGTTCACTCCCTGCTGGATGCGGGAAACGGCATATCCGTTACTCCACGAACTGTGCTGGGCATTGGTACCCACCATTCCAAAAAAAGTGCCCTTCAAGGTATCGCTTACCATCGCCCGGTTGCTGCGTATCTGGCTCATGGTCAGGCTCCCGGTGGTTTCGGGCAGGCCATCCTGGTTGTTGTCGGGCCGGCCAAAACTGACGCGCCGGATGCCGTATGAGCGAAAATCCATCCCTACACAGGCGCCACTGCCCGGACAGTGCAGGTCGGTGGAAACGGTTTTGTTGCACAGCATATTCACTTCGCAGGTAGCGCATCCTGCATCGGGCAGGTAATAGACATTCATGCCGATGGTCTGGGCAGAAGACTGCGCATTGCTGCAATTGCCCGTGAGGTTCAGCTTAAACTCCGATTTTTCGAAGACAAAAGGAGCGGGCATCGGATAGAGCGCCGTGAGTTTGCGCGTCGCCGCATCGAAGGTAATAGAGCTGGCTGTCCAGGTTTTGATGCCGCTTCGCCAGCTCAGATCGGCACTGTTGCCACTCCAGGAAAGCCCCGAAGGGATGTCGAACACGACACGGTAGCGGGCGCCCGTACCTGCGGGAAGGTTGTTGTCGTGGCTGGAGATCGTGAAATAATACGGAAGGGTCTGCCCCTGCTGAATGTCCTGGGGGGTTTCCGTAAAAAGCGTCATATTCAGCTCCGTGTTTCCCTGGCCTGTGCGGCTGCCGGAGTAGGACTTAATCAGACAGACATCCTTATAGGTAACGCTTGCGCCCCAGCCGTGCACCGCCTCGGCGTTGCAGCCGCTGATACAGCAGTGATACATGTCAAAAAAGATCGTGATGCTGGTTGCAGAGGGGATTTCGGGCAGCGCGAGGCGGACCCTGCCGATCGGATTTGCCCCCAGACAACTGTATGCGCCATCGTTACGGGTGGCATATACGATGCTGGCGCGGATTTTCACCAGGGGTCCCGAACTTCCGATGCGGTAGCGCAGGCTCGATGTGTCTATCCGCGAAAAAATATTCTGGTTGTAGCCGCTGCCGCTGGTCTTAAACAGATCGAGCAGTATCGTGGTGGCCCTACCTTCGCCCGCATTGTTCAGCGTAAGGGTCTGGGCACTCGCAGCGCCGCCGCCAAAGCAGGAGACAAGCGCCTGGGTCGAACTCAGAATCAGGTTGGGTGTCTTAAATGCGACGGAAATATTGCAGTAGGAAGAAGAAGATATGCGGGGGGTAGCGCCGCAGCCCCAGTGAGGCGTAAGGCGGGAGGTAATGGTCGCATTCGCGCAGCCGCTGGCCTTAACATATTGAATAAGCGTCAGTTGCTCATTGGTATCAAACCAGGTGTCGCCATTTCCGATGGAGGTAAAGTCAGCACCGGAGAAAAAAACCGTGTCCTGGGTGGCACTGAGTGTACCCTTGGACATCGAATAGATCGTAAGCCCCGGATTGCGCACATCTGTCAGGTAAAACGACGAAACCCGGCCATTCCCCGCATTGACAATTTTGATGGAGCGGCTGGTAGAGTCCCCGGTTTTGAGCGTGATATAGGAAGGCGTAATGCTCAATATGTTCAGCGCTGCATAGCGGATCTGAATAGACTGGCTGATGTGGGTTTCGCTGCCGCCGGAGTAGGTAAGTACGACTTTATTGCGGAAAATATTTCCTGCCAGCAAAAAGGCGATGGCATCCATCGAGGCGCTGATCCGGATCGAAAACTGAACCGAGTCCCCCGCCGGAAGGTTAGCTGCGCTGAATTTCAGGTCGGAAGAGTTGATGGTGTTGACGGCGTTTACCGCATACGGCCCGAGGTAGGAAAGGCTCCCCGGCTCATAGACGATGCCCGTCGGCAGACTCACACTCAGGTTCTGCCCTGTAAGCGGATTGCTGCCCGTATTGATATATTTCACCGAAAAAGTCTGGGAAACATCGCATACGGTGAGCTGCGCAGGGCGCTCAGACGAGAAGACCGGCTGTTGTGCGGCCAGATGTGTTCCTGCAAGCAGCAAGCTCCAAAGCACAAACAGGATCCTGAAACAAAGTGAGCGCAGCATAAAAATCGGGTAAGAAGACTTACAATACGAAAACACGAACTATCCAATAACAAATATTTACAAAGATACCTTATATACTTCCTGGCAGGGGCTTTTTTCGACCAGAGGAACAAATAGGGGGTTAAAGGATAAAAGGACGTCGGCCTGTGAAAGAAGCGGGCCGAAATGCGCATGGAATTATTCATAATTAAAATGATTTTTACGAAAGATTTTTCATTAACTCAAAATGTATTCCCGTGAAAGTGAAACTGCTGGCCGGACTTCTCATTGCAGGTATGTGGCTGGGCGGCTGCACACCCCAGTGGATGTTCCAGCACCGGGAAGGATTTGACCCTTCGAAGCTCCAGGCACCCCTCGCGGAGGCCTACGAGCACGTTTTGAAGCCCGACGACAAGATTACCGTGAGTGTGTGGGGACATGACGAGCTGGGGGTAGGTTCGAGCTTTAGTGTGTATGATGCCAACCTCGAATCGGGGCATTTTCTGACGATAGACCTGCGGGGTGAAATCACGCTTCCCCTGATCGGCCGGGTCAAAATTGCGGGCCTGACCTGCCGCGAGTCCGACCTGTACCTGGGACAGCTTTATACCCAATATGTCAAAAATCCCATTGTGCGCCTGCGGGTGCTCAACCATACGGTAACGGTACTGGGCGAAGTGAAATCGCCGGGCAATTACCCCATCGAGCGGCAAAGGCAGACCCTGATCGAAACGCTGGGCGATGCGGGCGGATTTACGGACTACGCCGACAAAGGCGATCTGCTCATCCTTCGCCCCGACAGCCTGGGCAGGTACAGCGAAATCCGCGTGGATCTCACCGATGCCTATACGCTCTACAGCCAGGACCTGAGCCTCAGGCCCCGCGATGTCATTTATGTCCCCGAACGCCGGTCGAAGCAATTCGATAAGTTCAACTCCAGTTTGGCGCCCTTCGCCGGATTTGCAGGCACAGCCATCCTTCTGATCACCATTTTGCGGCAGAATAGCAATTGAACGACTCAAACGACATATTAGGACTGGTCCGGCCCCTGCTCAAAGGGTGGCCGGTGCTGCTGCTGTGCATCATTGCTGCGCTATCGCTGGGCTATCTGTCTGTCAGAAAAAGCAAAGCTACGTACCAGGCCTCGGTCAGCATCCGCATCCAGGACAAAGAAAGCCAGGTAAATGAGGTGGTAAAAAACATCGAAATGTTTTCCAGCACAGGTGCCCTCATGACCGAAATCGAGGTGCTCCGCTCCCGCTACCTCGTGGGAAGGGCGCTCGACAACCTCGACTTCCGGGTCTGCTACTACCGCAAAGCCCGCAGCGGCATGGCGGAAACCTACCACCGCTCCCCTTTCCGGATCGAATATGCCTTCTCCGACAGCAATTGGATGGACCATATGTTTACCTTTCAATATGCTGAAAATGAAACACTTAGCCTGCATGCTGAAAAAGACGACACTCCGGTAAATATCGAAGGAAAGCTGGGCGATACCCTCAGCGGAGCAGGCTTCTGGGTGCGGATCCTCCGGGCCGAAGCCAGTGAAGGCAAAAACCCCGCTCCTTTTACGCCCGACGAATATGGGTTTGAGGTATTTTCCCGGCGAAGGCTGATCACACAATACACGGGCAAGGATTTGCTGGTAAAAATGCTGGATAAAGAGATCCCCATTCTCAAAATTTACATGAACCACGATGTGCCCAAAAAGGCCCAGCTTTTCGCCAATGCGCTGGCAGAAGCCTATATTTCGGAGTACATCAACAATAAAAAAGAGGCTGCATACAAAACCCTGGCCTTTATTGACCAGGAAATCGAGCGTGTTTCTGCCGATCTGCGTAGCTCGGAACTGGCCCTTGAATCCTACAAGCGCAACAATAAGCTCCTGGACCTCAGCCTGATAGCCGATGCCGAGATCAAAAAATCTGCCCAGCTTGAACTCCAGCGGATCGCCCTCCAGATGGAGCGCACGCAGATCAGCCAGGTCGAGCGCTACCTGCGCGAAGACATCCGCGACAGCAAGCCCGTGCCCGACTATGGCTCGGTGCAGGACCCGGTCTTCCGCGACCGCCTGAGCCGCCTGGGGCAGTTGCAGACCCAGCGCCGGGAGTTTCTGCTCAAATACACCGACATTCACCCCAGTGTCAAGGCCCTCGACGAGGAGATGGTGGTGCTGCGCAAAGATCTGCTCGAAAGCATCGAGCGCACCCTCAAAACACAGGATGCCCAGATCGGCGAACTTCAGGCCCCCATAGATGAAAATGATGTCCGGCTTAATATGCTGCCCGAAGCCGAGCGGCAGCTTGTGTCTCTCAAACGCCAGTTTGCCCTCAACGAGCGGGCCTACGACTTCCTGATGAACAAACGCGCGGAAGCGGCCATTGGCGCAGCGGCGACCATTTCTTTTCACAAAATCCTGGAGCCCGCCACCGAACCCAAGGAGCCGATCAATTCCCTGAAAAAAGTGATTCTCGCCATCAGCGGTTTTATGGGCTTTCTGACCGGGGCGGTGGGCCTGTTTTTCCGGCACTACCTGCGCAATGCGGTTTATTCTACCGGGCAGATTGCCGAGCACCTCGACCTGCCGCTGCTGGGCATCGCGCACCGCTCTCCGGCAGCCGGAAACATGATCCCGCAGGACTTTATCAACATCGCCTCCCGGATTACTTCACTGACACACAAGGGTTTAGTTGCCGTATGCTCAGGTGAAAGTGCGTCCGGAAAAACCTTCGTTACGCGCCAGCTCGCCCATACGCTCAGGGGCCTGGGCTACAAGGTACTGATCGCAGATGCAGATTTTCACCATCCGGAACTGCACCTGTTGCCCCCGCAGGCGCTATCGCCGGGCCTGAGCGAGTTTTCGGAAGGCAGCCCTGCCGCAGCCTGCATCCGCGCCGGACAGATTGATGTGATGCCTGCGGGCAGTTGTGGGCGTTTGGCGGCGGCCCTTTTCCAGCAGGGAAACATCGCAGCGCGCCTCAAAGAGTTGCTGGACCGCTACGACTTCGTGATTGCCGACTCGCCCCGGCTCGACATCGGCGACGACAGCATGCCCCTGCTCCGCGAAGCCGATCTCTGTGTGGTGGTGGCCCGCAGCGACCACAGCCGGATGAAAACCCTGATCGCCCTTCAGGAACGATTTACCCGCTACGGCATCACTTCGGGGGGCATTGTGCTGAACAGACCCCGTGAAAAATCCTCCCGCAACCTCTTAACCCGACTCGAAAGCGCATGATGCACCGCCTTCATACCTGGATCGGGAAAATGCACCTGCTGACCCGGATCACCCTCGCCGACCAGGCGCTGGTGAGTGGCTGCAATTTCCTGCAGGGCATCCTGATTGTGCGGCTCGCGGGCCTGGAGACATACGGCGCTTTCGCGCTGGCGTGGATGGGGGTGCTTTTGGGCAGCAGCCTCCAACAGGCGGCCATCCTCAGCCCGATGATGACGCTCAGCGGCAAGGAAACACCCGAAAAACGAGCTGTTTACTTTGCCGCTACCGAAAAACTCAACCTTCTTTTTGTACTTGGAGCCGGAATGCTTGCCGCTGTGCTTGCGATCCCTGGCCTTTACTTCGATTCGAAGGATACTGCCCTCCTGTTTCCTGCCTTACCTGCGGCAATGATGTCCTTTTTGCTTCAGGAATACGTGCGGAGGCGTTTGTTTATGGAGCAAAAAGCGGCAATGGCCTTCATCAGCGACCTGATTGCCTATCCGGGTATGCTGCTGGGAATCGGTCTGCTGAGCTATGCGGGCCTGCTGAATGCAGGTTCGGTGCTGGGGGCAGTTGCACTCAGCTTTGCTGCGGGTTCGCTGGTCGCGAGGCCCCAAAGGCCCAAAGTAAAAAGCGATATGTGGGAAGTGCTGAAAAAACACTGGCATTTTTCCCGCTGGCTGATGGGGCAGTCTCTGCTTCAGTTTTTTGCGGGCAATTATTTCCTGCTGGCAGCGGGCGCCTTGCTGGGCAATGCCACCCTTGGTGCGCTCCGGGCGGTGCAGAACCTGATGGGCCTGACCCACATCCTGTTTCTTTCGATGGAAAATATCGTTCCGCTGCGGGCAGCGCAGGCCTATGCCAAAGATGGTCCCGGAGGAATGAAAAGCTACCTCTTTGCCCTCGGAAAGCGGAGCGGACTGGTCGTCGGCCTGATTCTGGCGGGAATTGCCCTGGGCGCTCCCTGGCTTTTACAGATAAGCTATGGCGCTGAATATCAACCCTATGCATATCTGCTGATGCTCTACTGCCTGCTCTATGTGCTGGTTTTTCCGGGATATTTTCTCCGCTACGCCCTTCGCACCCTCGAATATACAGGCCCCATTTTTACCGCCTATGTCTGGAGTACGGCATTCAGCCTACTTTGTGCCCACACAATCGTATCGGCCTGGGGCGCTCCCGGGGTGGTCGCAGGCCTGGCAGCCGCACAGGTGATCATGCAGGGCACATACCTTATTTTATTGTACAAACGCCTTCGGCCAGATCCCTTTTCATCCCACTGACATGCAGATTATCCACCTCATTCTGGGCAAGGCCCGGCCCGAACGAAGCAACGGCGTGACCAAGGTAGCCCATCAGCTGGCGACCCACCAGACCCGGCTGGGACATGATGTCAGTATCTGGGGCATCACCCCCACCCCGCAGGAGCCGATCGGCGAAAGGGAATACAAAACCCGCTTTTTTCAATCCATAGCCAATAAATTGAGCCTCGATCCGGCCCTCAAAACCGCCATCCGTTCGCTGAAGGGGCAGGAAATCATGTTTCACCTCCACGGCGGATTTATTCCGGAGTTTCAGGTAGCTGCCCGCCTGATCCGCAAGGCAGGTCTGCGCTATTCCTACACCGCCCACGGTGCCTTTAATCCGCTGGCGATGAAGCAGGGAAAACTCCGCAAGCAGCTCTTTTTTACGCTCTTCGAACGAAACACCCTCCGGCACGCCCATGCGGTTCAGTTTCTGGGACGGATGGAATTCGAGGGAATAGAGCAGTTTACCCAACTCTCCCATAAGTACCTGATTCCCAATGGACAAGACCAGGAAGAACTGGGAGAAGTGCAGCGCGGAGAACCCTCCTCAGACACAGAAAAGCGTCCGGTATTTTCCTTTTGTGGCCGCTTTATGAACCGCTACAAGGGCCTCGATCTGCTGCTCGAAGCCTTCGCGCAATACCGCCGGGCAGGAGGCAGGGGGATCGTCTGGCTGATTGGCGACGGCGAAGACCGGGACCTGCTGCAAACGCAGGCACAGCAACTGGGCATCGCGGAGCAGGTGATTTTCTGGGGAAGTAAATACGGCACTGAAAAACTCGATCTGCTGGCGCAGAGCGATGTGTTTGTGCATCCCTCCCGTTCCGAGGGTTTTCCGACCAGCGTGCTGGAAGCCGCAGGACTTGGGCTGCCCTGCGTGGTAAGCACCGAAACCAATGCCGGAGAGTATATCGCCAGCCACCACAGCGGCATTCACCTCGCCCAAAACGATGTCCGGCACATTACAGCGGCCCTGCACGAAATGGAAGGCCATTTTCACAAGGGCAGCCTCCGCGAAATGGGCGACAATGCCCGGAATATGGTGCGCGACACCTTCAACTGGCCCCGCATCGCATCATTGGTCGTGGATATGTATCAACCCAAATGAGCAAAAAGGAAGTCATACAAAAAACAGGTAAGTGGCTCGTAGTCAGCCTGATATTCATCATGGCCCTGCGGATCACGACCTATTTTATGATTTCCGAAAGTGCAGCCGTTACCCAGGCGTTTAAAACCGGGCTGCGGGTGATCCTCACAGGGGTGTGTATTTTACTCTGCCAGAAACTCAGCAGCCCCCGCGACCCGGTGCGCTTCGAATACCGCAACATTCTGCCCCTGTTTTTTTACCTCATGTACCTGATGCTGGGCATTGCCTCCCTGATGTGGACCTCCGACGTAGCGGACTCAGGATTGCAGATCGTGATGGACATCGAGTGTGTGGTTTTTGTCTGGTACTACTGGAAGGTGGTGCTGCTGCTGAATACCAAAGCGGCTTTCGGAGCCAGGGCGCCCATGTCCCGGATTCTCTGGGTCGCCACACTGATTGTACTGATGGTGTTTACGGTAGGCGTATGGATTTTTCCGGATACCTTTTACCGCGAAACCCACGGAGGTGAGGTAGCCCGTCTGGGAGGATTTATCATCAACCCCAACGAACTGGGCATGCTGATCGTGGTGGCTACGGCTGCGGTGTACATGGACATCCGGGAGCGGGGCAAGGCCAGTTTCTGGCTCGTATTTGCGTGGATAGACTTTTTGTACTGCCTGCTGCTCACAGGTTCGCGTTCTTCGCTGATCAGTTTTTTCCTGGCCACTTTTTACTTCGTGCTGATCTCCGGCAACCGCAAGATGATCGTGGCCACCTTCGTAGCGGGTATTGCGGCGGCACCGGTGGTATTTATGACCATTTTCGTGAAGCAGGGCGATGTGGAAGAAGTAATGAACATGACCGGGCGCATCCCTTTCTGGCAGGACCTGCTCACCTACAATTTTCCGCGCAGGGCCTTGTTTGGCTATGGATTTATGCGGATAGATGAATTAGACAAATTCGACAGCCTTCACTCGTACGCGGGGGCAATGACGCACAACACCTTTATCCAGGTGCTGCTGAATCTGGGATTGATGGGGGTATTCACCGTTTTTACGCAGATGTGGATGACGTTCCGGGCCATGTTCCGCGAAATGCGCATCCACGCCAACCTCTTTCACCTCTGCCTCGGCATGTTTATTCCCCTGTTTGTCAACTCCTTAACGGAATTTGGCATCTGGGGCGAAACCAACTACGGCATCATGTTTTACCTGCTGATCATTTTTATGCTTGTGCTGCATGCGCGGCGCGGCAAGGTCCATTTAACCCCAGCCCAGACATGAGCCTCTCACCCAAAGATCAGTCTCTGATCGCCGATGTGCTGCACCTCAGAAGCCCCGGACAGGCGCCTGTGACGCTTCATGACGGGCAAAAAGAGACGTTTTATTATGTAAATAACCCCGATGGAAGCATACGCTGGTTTTTTCCGGCAAATGCGACCTACCCGGCCTATCTGGGTCTCTATAATTCCGGCGGATGGAAAGCGCAGCTCTACCGCAGCGGCACGCAGGCGGCTTTCGGACTGGGGCTTGTACGTAAGTGGGTATCAGGCGAATGGAGCTGCGATCCGGATACATACGCCCTTCAGCAGGTACTTGACAACGTTCCGCATGACACCTGGGCGGCATTTACGGGAACGGCGGGAAGCAACCGGAAAAGCGTCGTAGCCATCGCAAAAGGCGGGCAAATCACCCATTATCTCAAAATAGCACATAGCTCCCAGGCGCAAACGCTCATCCGGCAGGAGCAGGCGGCCCTCGATACGCTCCGGCAGAAAGGCATACAGGCATTTTCTTTTCCCGCCACGGTTCCCGGCACAGCCCCCCAACTTCTGATTCAGACGCATATCCGCCCGCAAAACGTACGGGCCAATATGGTATTTACCCCGGTGCATGCCGAAGCGATCGCAGCCCTCACTACTGCCCGGCCGCAGCAGGTGCGGATCTCAGATTCGCCATTTTTTCAGGAAATTCAGTCCAATCTCCGTTTTATCTCCCAGCCGGACACCTTTCACAATGACCTCGATCCGGCCCTGCTCAGCGACACCCTCCGGCTCCTGCAGGAACAGGTGTTCTGTTTTGGCAGTAACCCCAGTTTTACCTGCGGGCCTGCGCATGGAGATTTTACGCCCTGGAATCAGTTTTTTGATGGCCAGCGCCTCTATCTCTATGACTGGGAGCTGTTTGGGGCGCAGTATCCGGCCCTGTATGATCTTTTTCACTTTATCTATCAGACCGGGGGGCTGCTCCGGCGGCATTCATACCCCCGTATCCGGGAAGAGATTGACCGGGCGCTCAGGCTACCTGCCATCCAGGGCCTCTGTGCAAATCTCGGCATCCGTCCGGAACTGACCCATCAACTCTATCTCAGCCACATCAGCAGCTATTATCTGCGCATCTATGCCGCCGAAACGCGGGTACTCGCCCAGGCGCATCAGATGCTGCGGCTCTGGCACCAGGCTTTAAGCGAAAACCTATGACAAGCACCCTTCATCCCACCTTGCGGCATACCTTCCTGCTCAATCTGGCCCAAATGGCCGCACCTCTCAGCTATGGCGCGCTTAAAATCTTCGGCTCCCTGCCAGATGAACACTCAGACCTGGACCTGATCGTCAAAAAAGACGAACTCACCCGCTGGGAGCAGCTTTGCAGGGGATATAAAGGGGTGGAGAAGGCCGTTTTTCGCCGGAAATCCTATGCAACCTATGTCGAACTGTATTTCAGCGACAACTCTTACCTCGAATTAGACCTGATTCACTCCATACAGCGCAAAGGACAGGTATTTTTATCGGCAAATGACCTGATTTCGGCCAGCACAGCGGGGCCTGAGGGCCTCAAAGTAGTGCCACCTTATCTGAGCTTTGTCTATATCTGCCTCTTTTTTAACCTGAATTACAGCCCCGTCCCCGACAAATACCGCCAGATTTTCGCGGTGCTACCCACGCATCAACAAAGCCGCTTCCTGCAATGGATGGGTAGCCGCTTTGGACTTCTGGAGCCTGAAGTGTTTTTTTCGGGTAAAAAAACAGCCTTATTTGAGAGCAAACTGCCATTTGAACCGGAAAACCAGGGGCTAAGAGGCCTTTTCCGCCGGATTTCCTCCGCATGGGATGCTATATGGCAGGACAAAAGGCCTGTGATTACCTTCAGCGGGGTGGATGGTGCAGGAAAATCCACCATTTTAAGTCAGACCCTGGCCATTCTTACCGAAAAATATCGCCGAAGGGTCGTGGTGATCCGCCATCGCCCCTCTTTGCTGCCGATTTTGAGCAGCTACACCCACGGCAAAGCCGAAGCGGAACGCAGGGCAGCCTCCTCCCTGCCCCGGCAGGGCAAAAACCAGAACCCGCTTTCCTCGGTGCTGCGTTTTGCCTATTACTATGCCGATTATGTCTTTGGCCAATGGTATATCCTGCTGAAATACAGCCTGCGGGGGCAGTATGTCCTGTACGACCGCTATTATTTTGACTTCATCGCCGATGGGAGGCGCTCCAACATCGAGCTCCCGGTGTGGCTTACCTCCTTTTTGTACATCTTCCTGCTAAAACCCCGGCTCAACTTCCTGCTCTACGCCACGCCTGAAGAAATCCTGAAACGCAAACAGGAGCTGAGCGCAGAGGACATCCGCAGCCTCACCGACCGATACCTGGGCCTCTTTCAGAAGCTGGAGCAGCGCGGAGGCAAGGCCCGCTATATCGCCATTCACAACCAGCACATAGAAGCCACCCTCGACACCATCGAATCTGAATTCAGAAATATATGCTGAGACAACTCATTGAATATCTGGGGCGTAAGAAAAATCCGGGCTTCAAACTCCCGCCGGAAGCGGATACTGCCGCACTCATTTCCTTTGCGCTGCCGCGCTTCTGCGGCCTGCTGCGCAGCCTGAGGCTGCTCTTCCACGGCATAGGCCCGCAATGGGTTATGCTGGGCCGGGGGGTCCGCATCCGGGGCGGGCGGCACCTGCGCATCGGGCGTATGGTGCAGGTGCATGACCATGCTGAACTGCATGCATGGGGCAGCGGAGGGCTTAGCATCGGCGATTACGCCAGCATCGGCGCATACAGCAAGCTCTTTGTCTCCTACTCGATCAACGATCCGGGTAAGCACATCCGCATCGGCAAACATGTGGGCATCGGCGACCACGCCCACCTCGGCGGTGCGGGTGGCCTCGACATCGGAGATGAATGTATCATCGGTCCTTTTCTGAGCTGCCACCCCGAAAACCACCGCTATGAAAACCCTGATCTGCCGATCCGCCTGCAAGGCGTAAGCCGCAAAGGCATCCGCATCGGGCGCAACTGCTGGATCGGCGCGAAGGTAACGATCCTTGATGGGGTCGAAATCGGCGACAACTGCATCATCGCCGCCGGGGCCGTCGTCAACCGCTCGCTCCCCGCCGGAAGCATCGCCGGAGGAGTGCCCGCCAAAGTTATCCGCAGCCTCTATCCTGAAGTCCACGCATCCGCTCTCCAAGCCTAATCTTTTCACTATGTCGGTTATTCTCTTCACTGCCTACGCCATAGACCCCTACAAAGGCTCCGAAAACGGCTCCGCCTGGAATTTTATCAACGAAGTCAGCAAAAAGCGGAAGGTGATCGCCTTCACACGCGAAAACAACCTGCCTGCGATTGCCCGCTACCAGGACCAGTTTCCTCAGCCGCAGTACGCCAACCAGCAGTGGATCGGATACGACCTGCCGCAGCACCTGCGCTTCTGGAAACGGGGCGGATTTGGCGCACTGCCCTACTATTATCTGTGGCAACGCACGATTCCGGACTATATTAAAAGCCTTTCGATAGACTTTGACCTGGTGCATAACCTCAATTTTAACAATGACTGGACCCCCAGTTACCTCTGGAAGCTGGGAAAACCCTTCGTGTGGGGGCCTATCGGGCACCATCCGCTGATCCCGCGCGACTTTATTTTGCCTGTATATGGATGGAAGTCCTATCTGTCCGACCGTTTTCGCTGGATGGTCAAACAACTCTTCTGGAAAACGAGTCCGGCCTTACAAAATACCCTGAAATATGCCGATGTGGTCCTGCCAATGAACCGAAGTGTGGCAGAAGTAATCCCATTGGCGGATAAACAAATTTACCTGATTCCTTCGGCGGGATCGGAAACCGTGCCCACACCGCCCGAACGAAACGGCGACAGTTTCCGGGTCATTTCTGTGGGGCGTTTTGTGGACCTGAAAGGCTTTGACCTGACCCTGCGCGCATTTGGACAAATGTACCGGGGGCTGACTGCGCGGGAGCGGGAAAACACACACCTGTTTCTGGTGGGAAAAGGTCCGGCTAAGTCCTTGCTGGAGAATATCTTAGCAGATGAAAAGATAGAAGGTTCCGTTACGTTTATTGACTGGATTGACCGCCGAGACCTGGCGCAGCTTTACCGCAATTCGGATGTATTTTGTTTCCCTTCGCACGAAGGCGCGGGGATGGTGGTACCCGAAGCGATGTCGCACGGCCTGCCGGTGGTCTGCCTCGACAACTGTGGGCCGGGCGAATTTATCACCCCCGAATGCGGCATCGCGCAACCCTACAAAAGCTATGATGAAACCGTCTCCGGTCTGGCCGCGGCCCTGACCCTGCTGCACCGCGACAAGGCTCTGAGGGTACAGATGTCTGTGGCCGCCCGCGCTCATTTTGATGCCCGTTTTGACTGGCGGCAGAAGGCCGTGCAGCTCGAACC
>RDXT01000096.1 GCA_004292985.1 Bacteroidota bacterium | reverse complement strand
GTCATTGACGAGGGAGGTGGGCCAGGCAGAAACAGGCCCATGCAGTACCTGAGCCAGGTCGCGGGAGGGGTCGCAGGCGCTGATATTCAAGGCTTTATATGCGGCGGCTGTGGCGGAGTGAATCGGAGGGGTGATCAACTCGATGCGGTAGGGCAGATGGAGGTCAAAGGGACGAAGTTCTGTGCCTGTGCCTGAAGCCAGCATCGGGGTGTCATAGACAAAAAAAGGCACATCCGCTCCCAGCGGTGCGGCGAGAGCTGCCAGTTGCTCGTGGCTCAGACTGAGATGAAAGAGCGCATTGAGGCCGCGCAAGGTAAATGCGGCATCGGAGGAACCTCCACCCAGCCCGGCACCGGCAGGTATATTTTTTTTGAGACGGACCTCTACCCCCGGCAATTGAGGATGCTGTTTTTGCAAAGCCCGGTAGGCACGCACAACCAGATTTTGCTCCGTATCTCCCTCTATCTCAATCCCTTCCATCAGCAGGTGTATCCCCGGCTCATCGGAAGGCAATAGCTCCAGTTCGTCTTTCAGGTCCGGAAGGGGATACATGAGGGTTTCGAGCAGGTGGTAGCCGTCAGCACGTTTACCCTTGATAAACAGACCGAGATTAATTTTGGCGTGGGGATACAGGAGCATAAAGACTATTTTTTAAACACAAAATAAACCGCCAGCACCAGAAAGCCGAAGCCGACCAGGTGGTTCCAGCGGAAACTTTCATTGCGGAAGACCAGCAGGGTAAAGATCATAAAAGCGACCAGGGTGATGACTTCCTGCAGGACTTTAAGTTCGACCAGTGAAAAGGGGCCGCCGTTTCCCTGAAAGCCGATGCGGTTGGCGGGCACCTGAAAGCAGTATTCGAGCAGGGCAATCCCCCAACTGATGAGGATGATGGCAGGCAGGCCCAGCTTTTCAAAGCCTTTCATGTGGGCAAATTTCAGGTGGCCGTACCAGGCGAGGGTCATGAAAACGTTGGAGCAGACCAGCAGTAAGATGGTGTAAAGGCTACGCATGAGAGACTTAGTTTGCGGGTAAATATCGCTTCATTCCGGCTCCCTGCGCAATTTTTTCAAAATCAATATCAGAATCAACCAGGGTCAAATCAAAATGGAGCGCATACGCGGCTATCAGACAATCGTTACTCCTTCGAATGGTAATGCCTTGACGACGAAGCTTCCGATAAATATCCGCAGCTAAAATTGCTGCATCCAAAGGACTCCATTCGGGCTGCAAGATGCTTGTGAGTACCCGTTTAACCTTAGCATAGTCTTTATCGTCCCGAATTCCCTGAAGTACCTCTTGAATAATAACAGGACATATCCAGGGGTCACCTGCCATGAGTTCTGACTCAAGTAAGGAAGTCTGCGGGGTATCTTTTCCGCGCAGAAAATCAATCCAGACAGATGAATCAAACAGGAATCTGTTCATTGCCTGACTGTCTCATTTCGTCCAGATTGCCTTCCCAGCTCACTTTGCCTTTAAGCTCTATGAACTGCTGCATTTTGAGCCTCCGCACATAACTTTCCAGGGCTTTTTGGATAAGCTCCCGTTTGGAAGGCAGTTTGCTCAGAGCCATTGCTTCGGCGAGCAGTTGGTCATCAACGAAAACGTTCGTTCTCATGTCTGTTTTTTTATTCCAATATACGCAAAAATACGCTCTCCGCTCCTCAGCTCGCTACGACCTCTTGTTTTTCCTTGTCAAACGTAACTCTTTTCCCGGTTTGCAGGGCGGTGCGGGTCATGATGTTGGCCACAGAATGGTTGTAGCCGACCTCCACGGGAGCGTTGGGTTGTTTGCGGCTGCGCACGCAGTCCATCCAGTTGCGCATATGCGCTGTGGTCATTGGGTCGGAGCCGGTATTGGCGGCGGTTATGATTTTGCCTGCCGACTCCAGGGTTGCGTTTTCCAGCAGAAAGGCGCTCATATTCATCGCTGCGGCATGCTCCTGGCTGAGGCCTCCGGCACTGTTGATCTGGTTGGTATCGAGGTTGAGCGAACCGCCATTGGAGAAGTAAATTTCCTTTACATCCCCCGCCGAATTGTGCATGCGGGAGGTATAAAGCACCTGAAAGGCATCGCCCTCGGCATCGCCTTCGGGGCCGTAGTCAAACACCGCCGTCATGGTATCGGCATTGGTGCGGCCATCGGTCCACATATAGATACCCCCATTGGCAGTCACGCTGCGGGGATTGTCGTAGCCGCTGAACCAGTGCACCGTATCTATCTGGTGCGACATCCACTGGCTGGGGATCCCCGATGAGTAGGGCCAGAACAGCCTGTATTCCACATACTTACGCGGATCGAAGGCTTCATAAGGGCGGTTGAGCAGGAAGCGGCTCCAGTCAATATCGGTTTCGCGCAGGCCTTCGACCAGGTGGGGCCGACGCCAGCGGCCGGGCTGGTTGACATTCCAGCACATTTCGACCATGTTGATTTTGCCAAATTTACCCGAGCGGATGTACTCATTGGCCGCCTGGTAATTGGGAGCGCTGCGGCGCTGGGTTCCTACCTGCACGATCTGCTCGCTGCGGCCCACCACCTCGCGCACGCGGCGGTTGTCCTCCATCGTTTCGGCCAGCGGCTTTTCGACATAGACATCGCAGCGCGCCTCTACGGCTTCGATACAGTGCAGCGCGTGCTGAAAATCAGCCGTACTCACAATCACCGCATCCACTTTACCCCGGTCATACATCTCCTCATGGTTGCGGAATACATTCACCTTTTGCCCATATACCTCTTCGAAATGCTGGGCTGCCTCGGCGCGGCGGCGGTTCCAGATGTCGGAGACGGCCACCACTTCGAAGTTCATTTCCTTCGCAAAGGCCATCAGCGGCGGGATCAGCGAGGCCTTGGCGCGGTCCGAAAAACCGGCGATGCCCACACGGACCCGGTCGTTCGCTCCGAGGATACGACCATAGCTGCGGGCGCTGAGTGCCAGACCTGCGCCTCCAAGCGCGGCGGTTCTGAGAAAATTGCGGCGGGATGTCATAAGAAGGATGTATAGTCCGGGTAAATGATGCTCTAAAGTAAGCCTCTGCCCAGCCAATTCCAAAATCTCCGCACCGGCTGCGCGTTGGATATTTCGTCCGATCTCTCTACCTTCATCAAAACGATTACACCGATGAATCTTTTTTCACGCAAAGTCCTTTTTCTCGCACTCCTCACGGTACTTTTCTCCGTAGCCCAGGCACAGACGCCCCGTTTCACCAAATATCCGGTCATGGAAAGTGGCGCCGCGATTTATATGCCTGCTGCACCGCTGTTTGAAAAAAGCTATTCCGAGGACAGCAGCGCTGTATATACCGCAGAGGTGCAGTACGAAAATATCGTTTATGGAGTAATTACGGTATCTCTTTTTGAAGACCTGGGCGCAGATACCCTTGTCTGGGACGGCCTGCTGATGTCGTATATCGAATATCTGAACTCGCAGGTGTTTTCCCTCACCGCTGTGAGCGATCCCGGCTATGGTCACAAACTGGAGTCGCATCCTTATGCGAGGGGCGTCCTACAATATGGCCAGAATAGCGAGGGAAATCAGTCCGCAGTCAAAGGCTGGGTGGATGGAAAAACCCTGGCGGTGCTCTATGTGATCTATCAGGGTGAAATGAACATTAACCTTCAGAATATTTACCTCAACGGCTTTCGTTTTCCGGCTAAATAGCCTCGGCGGACCTGCGGATGTGACACAGATCACATACAACTCCGGCGTTCTGCCCTACCTTTGCCCATCTATCAGAATAAAAACGATGAATACAGAAACAAAACCCAGTTTCGCAGAACTGATCCAGTCCGACACCCCTGTGCTGGTTGATTTTTTTGCCACCTGGTGCGGCCCCTGCAAGGCGATGGCTCCGGTGCTGAAAGAGCTTGCGGGCGAGATGGGCGACAAAGTGCGGATCATCAAGATAGATGTGGACCGCAACCCGCAGATTGCCCAGCACTATGGCATCATGGGGGTG
>RDXT01000095.1 GCA_004292985.1 Bacteroidota bacterium | reverse complement strand
CTGAAGGGAAAGGACAATTTCTTCAAAAAAATAGCCCTGATACAGCATCACGCGGCCGCGGCAGTTGCGCGAAGCCCACTTCAGCCGCTGCCGGACCAGTGTCAGCAGCAGCGAAGGCAGCGCTGTGAGAAGGGAAAGCAATCCCGAAAGGTGTCCGGAATAGCATTCAGAGCGGTCGGAAAAGGTCTTTTTACCGTATTTATCCCTCAGCAGGTCCCCTACCCTGTTCAGTGCCTCATCGGAGAGGCCGGCATCCTGGCCGCTAAATGTATAGGTCGGCTGCGCCATCCGGACCAGGGATCGCAGATCGGCGGTCTGGTTTTGCATCGCTTCTCGGCTGCGGTTTTCCGGCAGCATGTCGTAGAGCTGCCGCAGCGGGTCTGCGTAGCGCTGGGTATCGAGCAGCGCGGAGGTGGGTATATGCGCCAGGTTGTACTTTTTGAGAAAATAGTCTGAAATCTCCTCGCGGGTAGTGGCGGAAAGCGCCCTGAACCGTGCCGCAACGCCCTTGTGCAGCGGATAGCCATGCAGGGAGGCGTAGAGCAGGCAGTATTCGTAGAGGTGAACCGGCAGCAGGGTTTTGACGTGGTGGCGGTCTGCGAGGGCGGCATCGAGGGCCTCCTGCGGGTCGAACAGGGATAAGTGACGGGAGCGCAGATCAAATATCAGGCGCAGCCGGACGAAATCTCTGTCGGGAAAATAGTACTCCACCTCCCACTCGCAGGCGCCTTTTCGCAGGGTAACTGCGGCAGATGTATGTGCCAGGGCCAGCTCCCAGTCTTTTTTCTCAGCCGGATCGGCCAGCAACTCGATCGCCTCACAGGGCGGATGGCTGATCAGCGTCTCGGAATTGAGGGGGATATATGCATAACGGAGATGCCAGAAGGCGGGCATAAGCTCCGTGATATGGCTCGCGTGTTCAATCGTAGTCAGAACTTGCATAAAGCAATCACTATATATACCCAATTACCGGGATAGACCGCTGAATATAAAATCCAATCGTGAGAATATCCAACGCGGGTTCTGTGCGGACTGGCGGGGTATTCATGCCGGGTATATGCGCTGCAAAGATATATCACAGGATAGTTAGCAGCAAATTGAAT
Source organism: Bacteroidota bacterium (assembly GCA_004292985.1). Lineage (GTDB taxonomy): Bacteria > Bacteroidota > Bacteroidia > J057 > J057 > RDXT01. Next base: position 2,859 of record RDXT01000095.1, on the reverse strand, counting down.
AAAATTATTCATTTTCGGATTAAACCATTTCCTGATTAACGAGTCTATGCACTGAATGGTAGCCACAGGAGAAAAAGAGCTGATTCTCAGCCTGCAGAACCCCCTGGAAAGGGAAGCGGCCTTCGGGCGACTGGTAATACAGTACCAGAAGGTGCTGTATTACCACATCCGCAGGTTGGTGCTGCTGCATGAAGATGCGGACGATGTGCTGCAAAACACCTTTCTGAAGGTGTGGCGCAACCTCGACTCTTTCCGGGGAGATGCCGCCATCAAAACATGGCTCTACCGGATTGCGACCAATGAAGCCCTGAGCTTTATTGCGCAAAAGAAACGCAGGGCCACGGATGGCATAGAGTCGCTCGAAAACGACCTGGGTCACAGCATGAACCAGGGTCGTGATGTCAGCGGGGAGGAGATTCAGCATAAGCTCCAGCGCGCAGTCGAGACCTTGCCTGAGCGCCAGCGACTGGTGTTTAACATGCGCTACTACGACGACATGCGCTACGAGGAGATGTCCGATGTGCTGGGCGTAACCGAAGGGGCCTTAAAAGCCAGTTACCACCACGCAGTAAAGAAAATTGAAAGTTACCTGACAGGAATACACCCATGAAAGATCAATCTTATACCCCTGAAGCGATGGAAGACCCCGAAGAAAGCGCCCTGCTCCGGTCAATTGCCCGAAAAGAGCCATATGAAGCGCCGGAGGGCTATTTCGAAGGACTGGAGAACCGCATTTTCAGCCTGATTGATGAGGCTGATCCTCTTTCAGCCGCTCCAATACTATCTTCAATCCCCAAAAACAGCTCTTTTACTGTACCGGAGGGGTATTTTGAGGCATTTCCGGAGAGAATGACACGTCTGGTCCGTCAGGAAACAACCGGTTCCCGCGTCAGAAAGCTCTGGCAGAGCCGCACACAGGTGTGGTTCAGTGCGGGTATGGCAGCTGCGATCTCGCTGCTGATTATGTATGCGGCTGTTTCTTTTGGCAAAAACGATCCTGCGGGCCTGGAAGGCATTCCTACCGAAGACCTCATGGCCGCCGCAGATGTCGAGCACATGGACCTCGACCTTCTGACCGAAGGTATGGACGAAAACGACCTGAACCGTCTTCGCCAGCGGATGCGCTATCCGATTACCGAAGATGAATACACGACCCTTTTAAATCATTTGGATGCGGAAGACTTTGAATCGCTCCTTTCTGAGGAGTAATTCACTGACTTATTTGTTTATATATACTACCCCCAGTCTTGCTATGAGGTATTTGTTGTTAACATGGATGTTTGCGCTGGCCCTGATGCCGATGTTGCCCGCTCAGGAGACACAGCCGCGCAAGGAGCAGATTCAGGCTTTCCGGGTAGCATTTTTGACCCGGAGAATGGCCCTGACAGCCAAGGAGGCCCAGGTTTTTTGGCCGGTGTATGATGCCTATCAGGCTGAACAGGACAGAAACGAAGATGAAATCAAGCAAAAGGAGCAGGCACTGCGCCAGGCTATGCTCGGTCAGTCTGACAGCGAAGTAGAAAAGCTGATAGACGAAACCATGATGCTGCGCCGGAAGCAACTGGACATCGCCGAGCGCTACCAAAAGGAGTTTAAGCGCGTGCTGCCCATTCGCAAGGTGGCGCTGCTATACCAGGCCGAGAAGGACTTCCGGCGGGAGCTTCTCGAAGAAATCCGGAACCGGCAGGAGCAACGCGCTAACGGCGGAGCTGTTCGCCGCCCCTGATGGCATAGCTTCCTGAACGAATAAAGGCCGTTTCATCCCTGGGGAGAAACGGCCTTTTCTGTTATGCAAAATGGCTGACCGGGTGAGTAGTCTTTTGCGGGATATTATTCGGGAGCTTCTTCAGAAGGTTCGGCAGCGGCCTCTTCGGACGGCTCTGCTTCAGCTTCTGCTTCCACTACCCCTTCGGTTTCCTCTGCTTCGGGCGCAGCGGCTTCCGTTTCGGCAATCACCTCAGGTGCTGCTTCTTCCTCAGCTACTACCACCGGCGCTTCTTCGCGCTTGGGAGGATTCTTCAGTTTTTCGTTCAGTTCCTTAACCTGCTTTTTCAGGTCGGCGATCAGCTTGGTTTCCTTGTCAATTTCCTCCTGGATCTGATTGCGGAGTGCGTCACCAGATTTACCTTTGGAAATGCGCAGGATGTTGTTGCTATACTGATCTACCTTCTCCTCAGACATGGAGATGCGCTTGCGGATACGAGCGATCTGCTGGCGGATGGCATCACCCTGCTTGTCGGGATCAGAAGACAGCGCTTCGATCCGGACTTCCTGCTGCTGGTGATGTGTGCGGGCCTTTCCTTCACGCTGCTCTTCGCGGCGGTTGGTGAGTCCGTTGAAGAAGTTGTCGAGTTCTTTGCGGAAGGCCTCCCAGATGGGTTCTTTGTCCTTAAACGGAACACGGCCAATCTCGCGCCAGCGGCTCTGAATTTCCTTCACCTTTCCGATGGCCTCATCCACATCCACTTCGCGGTTGTCAATCAGGGCTTTCACCTCATCTATCAGTGCTTTTTTAGCGTCGAGATTAGTAAATTCTTCCTGATGAACGCCTTTATAGTGCTGGCGGCGGGATTCGAAGAAGGAGTCACAGGCTTCGCGGAAGCGTGCCCAGAGTTTATTGGAATGACGCTCCGGAACGGCTCCGACGAGTTTCCACTCATCCTGAAGCTTGCGGAGGTCTTTGCCTACGCGGTCCCAGTCTTTGTCTTTTACGTCTTTAACAAGTTCTTCGGCTTTCTCCACCAGTTCGCGCTTACGCTCCAGGTTTTTGGTGCGTACTTCATCGAAGTCGGCAAAAAACTTGGATTTGGCAGCGAAGAAGTTGTTGGTGATTTCGCGGTATTTATGCCAGAGTTCGCC
>RDXT01000094.1 GCA_004292985.1 Bacteroidota bacterium | reverse complement strand
CTGGCCAGAATCACCTTGTCGCGATTGCCCGTTTTGCGAAACCAGGAGCCAATGATCCGCTCGGTGCTGCCCTGGGTCTCTTTGCGGCCCGGAATGGAGTACATTTCCGCCGTATCAAAGAAGTTAATTCCCTGGGTCAGGGCGTAGTCCATTTGTTCGTGGCCTTCGGCCTCCGTGTTTTGCTCGCCCCAGGTCATGGTGCCGAGACAGATCACACTTACCTCGAGGCCGGTATTACCAAGCTGACGATATTGCATAGATTGCTGATGAAAATCTGAAGGCAAATGTGCGAAAGCAACGAGGATTTATCCAGAACTGTGGAAAATAAAGCGGAGGGTTCAGGGTGTTTACTGTCGGTCAGGACCATCAGCCGCTTCAGTAATTCCAGTGTCCCGGGTTCGACTGTGCGAGTTTGTAGCATCGGAATTCGGTGATAGGAACATCAAATATCAGGCTGCAATAGGCCAGTGTCCGCTTGTCGAGGTATCGGGCATCGAGCAGGGTCTTTTTTACTGTCTCCCGGCCATAGAAGGCGAGCATCGCCCGGAATTCTTCCAGCCGCCCACGGGTGCTGATGCGCTCGATCACGGAGGCACGGTGCGAATGTAAGTCCACCTCCTCCACATTAACATCCCAAAACAGGGCAGGCCTTAGCTCCAGTTGCATCGCGGCTATTTTTTGTAAATGTACAACTTATGCTCACAGCTGCCAACCAGGTAGCAGCTCTTATGCTCAAAATACAATATCACACCTTAACTGCCCGATCTCCGGCGGAGGGTAGCCTCTGCTGGTGAACCCCGGAAAGTCCCGTCGCCCTTATTTCCCATATACCCTCCCCAGGAAGGAGGGGTCGAAACCCTGTGCCGAAACTCCTGTCTCAGCACGGCCATACCTGCAAAGTCTATGATCCGGGCGGTGTTGGCCTGAAGCACATACACAATGTCGAGGTAGCCATCCCGATCCATGTCGCCGATCCAGGGAGTGGAAGAGAGGTTTTTGGAGGATTGGCGCGGGATAAAAGCACTCAGGCTGCCGTCTTTGGGCTGAAAAAGGCCTATATAATGCTCCGAGTCTGTGACAAATATGCCATCGCAGCGGTACTCGTTTACACTCATCAGTACTTCGTCGAGGCCATCCTGGTCGAGATCGACGGCGACCGGGGAGAAAAAACCGGTGCAGCCGGCGCTATATTCGTGCAGAATCTGCCCGTCTCGCCCGTCAACGAACATCTGTCTGGCGCCGTTGTTTTCAGGCCAGACTCCCAGCGAAAAAGGCGCAAAAAAGTCGGGAGTTTCGTCGCGGTTAAAATACCCCACAGCGATGCTGCTGCTGGCTTCGGCTCCCGGCACTTCTACTTTCCAGAGCAGATGATTGTCTTTTCCGTCGAAGGCCAGCAGGATACCGCCCTGGTTTGTAGCGATTATATCCGCAATGCCATCGGCTGTAACATCTGCCAGCACAGGCGGCGCGATAAATCCATGCCCCGGCGCCATCCAAAGCTGTTTCGCTCCGGATAAATCTCCTTTTACCACATCAGCAAGCGGCACGCGGTAGAGGCCTCCTCCGGCAGTTTCGCCGCCTGTGCCAAAAATGACTTCCGGGTTGCCGCTTTGCTCAAAATCATGGACCAGCGGCGAGCAATAGGTTTCCTGTCCGTCGGGCATGGCTGCCACGGAGAGGATAGCGCCCGTCTGGCTGTTCAGGATCATCAAAACACCCGGATCGCGGCCCGCGCTGGAGTTCGCCAATGCCCTGGGGTTGCCGCCATTGGGTACCAGAAGGTCGGGGAGGCCATCTCCGGTCTGGTCTGCGATGAGCTGGGGCGAATAAAAATTGTGGTGGGCAAAGCGCCCTGCGCCGGAGCTATCCTGCGGGGGAGCATATTTCCAAAGGACAGTGCCCATCCGCCCGTCTATGGCGGAGAGGAAGGTACTTCTGCCTCCGATAATCACATCCGGGACGCTGTCGGCACTGATGTCGAGAAAAAGCGCGGAGCCTACAACCTGATTTGGGGCCGCAGCATGCCAGAGCAGGTGTCCGTCTGCGCCATCGAGGGCGATCACAGCGCTATCGCTGGCCTCCCATTCATTGCGGCCCGAACCCAGCACAATGTCGGGGACGCCATCGGCAGTGAGATCGGCGAGCCGGGGAGAGGAGTTGGTACCCAGATATGGAAAAGAAGCGACCCAGGAATTATTTTTCCGGCCCTGTTGGCAAGACAGGGTTGCTGTTGCGGCGATTATGAGGGCGAGGTATCTGATAGGCCTAAGGTATAGCTTTTTGGACAGGATCGGAAATGAAAAGACAACTCAGGCTGCCTTGAGCCGCGCGGCCAGGGCAGGGGATGCCAGCAGGGCGGCAGCGACCAGCAACTGGGCCAGCAGCACCATCCAGGCCTGCGGATCGCTGCTGCTCCGGATCAGTGCCCAGGGCAGATCTGCGATGCCGCTGACAATGATCTGTAACAACTGAAGCAGATACTGACTTACCATTCCCAGAAACTCCGCTACATAGGGCAGCCAGCAAAAGCAGACCAGCAGAAAACCCGACAGCACCAGCAGCGAGCCTATTGCTGCCACAAGGACATTACTCAGGATAAACCAGGTCGGAAACTGCCCGAAATTCCAGATAATCAGCGGCAATGTAGCCAGCGTAGCCGCAAGCGTAACCTGCACCCAACTGGAAAGGGTCTGAAGCACCTTGTTTTTATGTTTACCCCAGGACTCCATCATCGGCACAAAAACCACAATCCCCAGCACCGCCAGATACGAAAGCTGGAACCCCAGATCGGAAACTACCGCCGGTTCGATCAGCATCTGGAGCAGCGCCGCAGATCCCAGCACATTGAGCATATGGTAGCGCTGCCAGAGCGTGCGGAAAAAGAGGATCGAACCAAACATCAGCACCGAACGCACCACCGGGGCAGTAGCGCCTGTGATCAGCATATAGGCCAGCAGAATGGCGATGATAAATACGTTTTTGATCCGCCGTCCGCCGCTGAGTAAAGTGATACCAAAGAGACTCAGCACTTTATCGAGAAACAGATACACTATGCCCACATGCATCCCCGAAATGGAAAGCACATGGCTGGTGCCCGTTTCGGAAAAATCCTGCCGGATTTCCGGATCGAGCTGCCCGGTGTCGCCGATGTACATCGCCTGCGCGATGCCGCTGGAGACGCTGTCGGGGATCAACTGGCCCAGGCGGGCCGAAATATAACTCTGCGCTTCGCCCGCGAGGTGGAGCAGCCCGCTGGCCTCTCCGCTGACAGATAACTGCTTTACGTAGCCGTAGTGGTAAATACCGTTGCGGTTGAGGTAGGTGAGGTAGCCGGCATATTTGCTGTTCGCATCGCGGATTTCGGCCTCCGCCAGAATCGTATCATGCGCCTGCACAAGTGTTTGATTCTCAGGCTCCAGATACAACTGGATGCGTCCCGATGCCGGGATCATCTGCCCCTTTTGCTCGAAGGCCAGCAACTCCACCCAGACCCGGCGGCCATACACACTTTCTTTCGGCTCGGCCAGCACCCGGCCCTGGATATGCGCCACGCTACAATTGATAAACTCCGCTACAGGCATTTCACGGGGAGGCTGCGCAAGATTATACCTTAATCCTCCCAACCCCGCTGCGGTAAGCCCAATGCAGATCGCCACAGCGGCCTCCCATCCTCTGGAGACCAGTTTCCGGTCCAGGGCCAGCAGTGCCAGAAAAGCCAGGCCCGAAGGCACAGCAAGCAGGGCGACAGCCGCACCGAAAAACTGGGCCATTACAATGCCCGCCATAAAGCAGACCGCAATTTTTAACAGAGGGGCGTGGAGCAAGTGTTTCATATGACAAACATCTGCGTTTTTCGCCTTTGGTCAATGGAAAAAAGAGGCGGAAAGTAACGGAAGCTTGTTTGCTGGCGGCTCTGTTCCCTGTTCCCAAAACGCCCGCAGGTTCGGGAAACGCTGCGGGGTTTTTGGAAA
>RDXT01000093.1 GCA_004292985.1 Bacteroidota bacterium | reverse complement strand
ACGCCGCTGATATCTTCGAGTTTGCCAAATTTCATACGCCGGATGCTGGGTCCTTCCGCTGATAGAGCGGCAGATTAAAAGGAACTATTTTCCAGGGGCTTTGTTCGTCTTCGGCCAGGCGGTCGAGGGTGCGCTCCCATTGGGCGCCGTCTTTTTGTGTCTCGACGCAGGACCAGAATTCGCGGGCGACCAGAAACTGGCGGGCCATTTCAGCCCAGGAGTCATAGCGGCTCTGGAGCACCTGTGAGACAGAGAGCATCCGTGCCAGCGCCTCATCCTCTTCGATATATCCGGCCAGAAAGCCCAGACGGCATATTTCGATCAGGCGGAGGTAGTCCCAGGCAAAAAAACTGATGTAGCGGACATTGTCTTTGTTGCTGCGAATCATTTCGACCCGGTGCAGCTCTTCTTCCTGCTCCTGCTCCGTATCGAGTCCGTACATGCCGAGGGTGATTTCCTCCCGGTACTGGCGCACCTCTTCGGGATTGAGGGTGGAGACTTTCTGGATAAAGGCATGAAATTCGGTGCGGTGGCCCGATTCGAAGAGCCAGTCGAGGGTTTCAAAAAAATCGTCTTCGCTTTCGATTTCCCACTCGCGGCGCAGTTTACGCTGCGCGAGCGCCTGCGCACGGGGTGAAGGTGGCGCACCTCCCAACTGAAAGTAGTCCATACCCCGCGCACCAGAGACCAGGGCGGCAGCAGCCAGGGGCCACATAGAAGGGGTAGGCGCTGCGGGAGCGGCTTTGAGGGCTTTTCTGCGGAAACGAAACGAGGGGATGCGTTGCGGAAGGGAGAGCAGGCTGACTTTTTTACCCCTGAGACGAAAGATCGCCCAGGCTATCAGCAGGAGCAGCACCAGACCTGCTGTCAGGATACCGCTGCCATAGGTTTTTTGCACCTGGACCAGGGTCGCCAGCAAGACCATCAGTCCGCCGATGAGGTAGCCCCCCACAATCAGATAATAGCCCCCCTGAGAGGGCGTGAGCGGATTGCCCGAGCCGCCCATTACCTGCCTGCGCCGGATGCCACGTCTCCCCAGCAGGAGCAAGATGACCGCTACTGCTGCCAGCGTCGCTATAAACAGCGGTTGATTTTCCATCGGGGCAGGAAATAGTTTCCTGCAAATATGGGGATTTCCCGCTTATCTGCGGGAAACCCTTTGATTCATTCTTCATAGACTTTCTGGATCATATATGCTTCGGGAAACAAGCGTTTCAGGTGCCTGTCCACATCGCTCACGGTTACGCGTCCGTCTTTGTCACTGTCGAGGCCTGCGTTCATCTCATACTGCTCGCCCGGGCGTGCGTAGAGCGTGAAGCAAAAGTCCTGCCCGCGGGCTTTGGGGAACAAAATGGCCAAATACAGTTCGGTGAGGCTCTGATATTCGCCATATTTTTCCCGCACCCCCTGAAGGTAGCGGTACACATACTCCATCTGCTGGCGGGCGCTCATCCGCTGAAGCCGCTCCGGAGTTACGTCCATGTCGCGGGCCGTGGCAGGCATAAACTGTATCAGCCCGATGGCCCCGCTGCCTTTCTGGTTGTACACCGCAGGGTCGAAGCGCGACTCCGCATACATCACAGCCATCAGCCATTCAGGCGGGATATTCAGCTTACCCGATACCTCCTTTACCTTATCTCCGAAAGACTCCGGCTCGGCAATGTAGGCGCCAGCTTTGTCTAAGAGGTAGAGTGAGGATGCGGAGGAGGCGGGAGCATCGGCAAAAAAAGAACGCTTGCTGAGCAGTGAGTGGGAGAGCAGGTTACTGCCGACAACCAGCGCCATGATCCCACTGAAATTGCGGACGATCCGTGGCAGATTCTGAGGTAACGACAGCACCAGATAACGTTTCTCCCGTTTCATTGGCGCGCGGATATCTGGTTTGTACATGTGATGGGAGGGTTAAACTGTGGAATTGCATAAAATTTTAGTAAATTTATAGAGCTCCAAGATAAATAGCAAATATTATTAGTAAAAATGCACAAAAAAATAGCGAGGCCATTCAGGCCCCGCTACTCCGGATGTTACTGTCCAACTACTTACTTATTTTGGAAGCAGCACAGCATCGAGTACATGGATCACGCCATTGGACTGATACACGTCGTAGGTGCTGATATTCACCACATTACCCGACTCGTCTTTGAGCTGGATATTGTGCTCGCCATTCATCATGGCCGTAAGGGTGCCTCCGCTGACGGTTTTGAGCGTGGCTACCCCTTTACCCGCAGCAATCGCTTTGCTAATGGCATTGTAATCGAGGCGGCCTGCTACCACATGGTAGGTGAGGATTTTGGTGAGGGTCGCCTTGTTTTCAGGCTTGAGCAGGGTCTCAACCGTGCCTGCCGGCAGGTTTTCAAACGCATCATTTACCGGAGCAAACACCGTAAAGGGGCCTTTTCCCTGAAGGGTTTCTACCAGGCCGGCAGCCTTCACAGCCGCTACCAGCGTGGTATGCACGGGAGAATTTGCCGCATTGGCGATGATGTCTTTGGCGGGATACATCTGCGCGCCGCCGACCAGAACGGTGTCCTGGGCCTGGAGGGCGGGGCTGGCCATCAACAGGGCTGCGAAAACGGTAATCAGAACGAAAGCTCTCATAACAACAGGTGTTTAAGTTTAGAATCACCATACCTACGTGTCTGCTATGCCCGGCGGATTTTATCAGCAACTATTTTTTTTCCGGCAGTATATTCCCACATTTGTAGAGCAAGTAGCTGCCTCGCTGCACTATTTCTGCCCCCACATATATGCAAGCAGAAGATCGTATTATAGAGCTGATGCGGGAAAAGGACCAGCGAGCCATTCCGCTCATTCACAAAAAATACTCCCGTGCATTATTGGGGGTTGTACTCCATATCGTAAAAGATCAGGAGACAGCCGAAGATGTTCTGCAGGAAGCATTGGTGAAGATATGGCGCAATTCAGACCAGTACGACCCCTCCAAAGGCAGGCTTTTTACCTGGCTGCTCAATGTGGCCCGCAACACCGCGATCGACAAAATCCGGAGCAAAGCTTACAGACAGCAGGCGGCAAACATCCGTCCTGACGAAAACTTCGTATCTGAGCAGGGAGAAGGCTATTCGATTCCGGTAGATCATATCGGTCTGAAGGAATTGCTGCTTAAGCTCGACCCCCGGCAGCAGGAGGTGATACAGGTTGTCTATTTTGGGGGCCGGACCCACCAGGAAGCTGCGGAAGAATTGGATGTTCCCCTCGGAACCCTGAAAACACGGATCAGAATGGCCCTTACTCAGTTGCGCAAATACCTTTGACAAGTCGTGGATACTCAATCTTATATATCATCTGGCATCCTGGACCTCTACGTCATGGGCGCTCTGCCTGAGCCGGAAGCGGCTGAGGTTACAGCCCTCGCACGCCAGTATCCGGAGATTCAGGCCGAAATCGAAGCCATCGAGGCGGCGCTGATCGCCTTTTCGGAGGAAGGGGTGGCTGAGCCGGATGAAAAAATCCTCGGAGCTGCCCTGGCCGACATCAGCCGTATGGATGCCGAAAAACCAACCACACGGTTCGCGCCGCCGGTAGCTCCTGCTAAGGTGGTCCCCTTCTGGCGTCAGCCCTGGGCGGTGGCAGCCAGTGTGCTGCTCTTCGCCAGCCTCGGAGCCAATATTCTGCTCTTTAACCGCTGGAAAGGGGCCGACAAGCAACTGCAACAGCTCTTTGCCGAAAAAGAAAGCCTCGCTGCCGAGCGCGACAATCTGCGCACAGGCTACGAACAAAACCTCGCCGAACTTACGCTCGCCCAGCAGCCCGGTACCCGCATCGTGCGGATGGAGGGCCTGCCCATCGCGCCGGAGTCTTCTGCCCTCGTCTATTGGAATGCCGGTCAAAAATCACTCAAGCTGCGGGTAGAAAAACTCCCCCAGCCGCCCGACGGCTTTCAGTACCAGCTCTGGGCCATCCAGGACGGCAAGCCGGTGGATATGGGCGTATTTGACTTTCACGCAACTCTCCAGG
>RDXT01000092.1 GCA_004292985.1 Bacteroidota bacterium | reverse complement strand
ACTCAAACTTGTCTTTGTTGGTGGGAAGCCAAACCAACTTTTGTCTGGAAGTAATGTGTTTTCAATAGCAACTTTAAACAAAGAAATTAAGTCATCTCGATGGTCTCGAAATGAAAGTTTCTTGTCTAACCACTGGTCAATAATTTCTATAAAGTCAGGCATAGAGGGTTGTCACAATATGGCACACAACTCATAAATATACGCACCCCTCCTCCAATCTCCCCATAGTTCCTCAACTTACCAAAGTTCTCCAAGGAAGCACATACGTATTTCACATTCATTTGGTTAAGAGAATGGGTCTGGACATATCAACCTTGCAGAAATACAAAACGCGGACTTCTGTTGCTTATCTCCAGGCTCTTGTTTTTACCCCTCATCATCTCTGTTGGGTGGCATTTTTTATGGATCCACCGCACGGACTCCCATTCTGAAGTGACGCGCCATGTACAAGTATAGCCATCGGCCCAACCTCCGCCAAATTTTTTGCTAAAAAAATCCCCCGCCAGCCAGATCCGGCCAGCGGGGGTAGTCATCTGACACAAGCTCAGCCGAGGGCGCCGACCACAGGCCTATGGTAGTTGTTTTGCCCGGACATGCCGTCTTTGAGGGTCAGCGCTATCCCCGGTACGGCTCTAATGTGCCCATCTCACCCCGCGCATACCTGCGCTGTGTCTCTGCCATTTGCTCGGGCGTTGTCATGACAAATGGCCCTCCATACGTAATAGGCTCGTTGTGCGGGGTTCCGGTGGCAAACATGAATTCCAGCCCTTCGCCGAGGGAACGGATGTGTACCTGTTCTCCCTGGAGAGAGTAGTTGATGAGGGTTTGGGCCCGGATGATGTTGTCGTTGCTTTTTCCTGTTCCACTCAGTCCGTAGGCAAATGCCATGGGCATGGCATCAAACAAAATGGATTTATCTGGCTGCAGGAAAACATGAAACAGATTGACATCAGTAACCATTCTGTAACCCGGCGTAATGCCCTCAAATTCGCCATGCACAACCCTTACTCTGTAGTCGTTGGTAACTTTTTCAGGAATCTCCTTCGCACTTGCGTGCATGGATGCCGGGTTCACAAACCGGTCTTTATCCGCGTGATTAATCCAGATTTGAAATCCGTGGGCTACGTTGCCTGTGACTTTGGGAAATTCGTCATGGTGCATTCCGCTGCCTGCCTGCATAATGTGCATCCCACCCGGTTCTATGAAGCTAAAATCGCCCTGACTGTCCCGGTTAATAAAGCTCTCCTTGCTGTCTGGCAGGATATAGGTCATGACAGAAACGCCTGCATGCGGGTGCGGTCCGAATACAGGCTTATCCATGAAAAACTCCGTGAACACCAAAAAGGGCTCAATGGGATAGGCATGCGCCATGATATCCACGCCTCTAAGTCCCGGAAATGCTTGTTTGACCTTCAGGTCGTTTGTTCTGACAATTGTCTTTTCCATTTCTGACAAGTTAAAAGTGAATGCTCAACAGGTTTGGCAACAGAGGAAGTAGCATTTTTCGTTTTGTTACATAAGCAAACGTTAACTACGCAACAATTAGACGTTTTTAAGCAACGTTGCTCCGGATTTTCAGCAAGACCCTGGTGCAGGTTTCTATCTCCTCCTGCGTCAGGCCTTCGAGAGAATCTCTGATGGATTGTTCCGCACACATGGCGGTTGTCTCTCTGAGGGATGCTCCCTTTGGGGTGAGAAATATTCGAAATACCCTCCGGTCATGTTCATCATCTCTTCGTTCTACAATTCCTTCTCTCTCCAGAATATCAATGATACGTGTCACATTTGCCCTGTCCCGGTTGGTGCAAAGCGCTAATTCCGTTTGCGGTAAACCGTCCTTCTGCCAGAGGTAGCTCAGCACACTGAACTGTTCAGGGGTGATGGGGAGATTGTTCTGTTTCATCAGTTTGCTCAAATGCCTGAACATAGAAGTATGGGCAACCCCGAGTATGCGGCCAAATGAATTTTCAAAGTTGAATGTTTCTGACATAACTGTTAAGTACGCAACAAATATACCCAATTTCCCTCACTTACTACGCCAAACACCTAATAAAATTCCCCCGCCGACCGCAGCCAGCGGGGGAAGTATCACCAAAACTTCTCAGCCCAGCGGCTGTATCTCTTTGATAAAGGGCTGCCGGGAGAAGCGTTTGCCATAGGCTTTGTACAGCGCATTGGCGAGGGCACCTGACACGGGCGGGTACGAAGGCTCGCCGAGGCCGGTGGGGTCTATTCCATTTTCTACAAAATAAACCTCGTTTACCTTGGGCGCTTCGCTGTGGCGGATCAGGCGGTAGGTCGTGTAATTGTTCTGCTGGGGAGCGCCGTCCTTGAAGGTCAGTTCGCCGTAGAGGGCATGGCCGAGGCCATCCACAGCCCCTCCCTGCACGAGGTTGATGGCTGCGTCGGGATTGACCACGAGGCCGCAATCCACCGCATTGTACACCGCAGCGATGACAGGCTTGCCATTTTCGAGACTCAGGTCCACGATCTGCGCAACGTAGCTGTTGTGGCAGAAATAGGCCGATACACCCCGGTGCAGCGCCGCTTTGTCGCTTTGCCCCCAGCCCGATTTTTCACGCACGAGTTTCAGTACGCCTGCGTAGCGGTCTGCCTCGTAGTCATTGTCTTTGCCGACGGGGCTTTCTTTGGCGCGTTGCAGCAGTTCTAAGCGCAGGTCTATCGGGTCTTTGCCCATAGCCTCGGCTACTTCGTCCAGAAAAGCCTGCTCGACCCCGGCGATGAAGTTGGAACGGGGCGCGCGGAAAGCGCCGACACTGATATTAGATTCGATGGACCAGTCTTCGGCGAGGTAATTGTCCAGCGCTCCGGCGGGGAAGCGGTTGGCGAAGAGCGGGCTTTCGGGTACGCCCCCGGCCTTGACGTGAAAGCCGATGAGCTTATTGTCTGCATCCAGCGCTGCGCGGTAGGTCGCGTGGTAGGCGGGGCGGTAGTTACCGAAGGTCATGTCGTCCTCGCGGGTATAGACGAGTTTGATCGGGGCCTTCATTTTTTGCGAAATAACCGCCGCTTCCACCACAAAGTGTCCGTAAAGCCTGCGGCCAAAACCGCCGCCCATGCGGGTCATCTGGAGATCAATTTTTTCGAGGGGCATCCCCAGACGGGCAGAGACGCTTTTTTCCAGAAACTCCGGTGTCTGGATCGGGCCGACGAGTTCCGCTTTTTCGTCCGTAACATGGGCAAAAAAGTTCATCGGCTCCATGCAGTTGTGGGGCAGGAAGGGGGCCGTGTAGCTTCGCTCGATGATGCGGGCGGCTGACTTGAAAGCTGCCTCCGGATTGCCGTCGCGGCGCACCACTTTGGCGGGTTTGGCGGCAGCTTCGACCATACGGATTGTATGGACGTCGGTGCTTTCGAGTCCGGCAGGGATTGTCCGCTCCGATGGTGCTCCGTTAAATCCGCTTACGATTTCCGTGCTTGCTGCGAAAGGCTCCCATTCCAGCACGAGGGTCTTTTTAGCATTCATTACCTCCCAGGTAGTATTGCCTACCACCACCACCAGTTCTTTAAAAGCATCCGCATCAGCCCAGGTCATGGCGTAGTCGTCCGGATAGGTCTGGATGGTAAATACCTCTTTGATCCCCGGCAGGGCACGGGCGGCGGAGTCGTTTAAAGACTTGAGTTTCAGGCCAAATGCAGGCGGATGCACGATCATGGCGATGAGCATACCTTCGCGCTGGTAGTCGAGGCCGTAGAGCGGTTTTCCGGTTACGATCTTGGGTGCATCCACATTTTTCTTGGAAGTACCCACGATCTTGAAGTCTTTCGCTTCTTTGAGGGTCACTTCTTTGGGTACGGGAATGCTGGCGGCGGCAGAGGCCATTTCGCCGTAGGTAGCAGATTTGTTGCTGGCGCTATGGTAGAGAACCCCGGCGGCGGTGGTGATTTCGGCTACGGGCACCTGCCAGGCTTGTGCAGCGGCTTCTTTGAGCATATGCCGGGCGGTAGCGCCTGCCATACGAAGGCT
>RDXT01000091.1 GCA_004292985.1 Bacteroidota bacterium | reverse complement strand
GAGGACCCATTTGATCACTATCTTAAACGGTACGGGGGGTATCTGCCATCCTCTGGCTCGCGCTGGTGTACCAAAAAGCTAAAGCTGGAGCCTTTTGAGATATTTGTAGGTGATACTCCGGTAGTATCATATGTGGGTATCCGGGGAGATGAAGACCGGGAAGGGTATATTTCTAAAAAGCCCAACATCCAGTCCATATTTCCATTCCGGAAAAATATATGGAGCGAAGATGTGGTTCAGAAAGCACTGGCAAATACCCAGATGCCGCATGTACTCGACCTGTATGCCTCTATCAATGTAGAGCAGCGTTCCGCACGCTTTGAAGAACTGCTGGCTCAGCCCATCAGCTCCCATTATACCCAGGCACAAAAGCTCACGCAGTTGCTCGACCTTCATACACAGGACTTTAATCATCTGATATTTGCCTGGTTAAAGAATACCTCCTATCCACTTGCCCAGGAACACGACTTCCCGCTACTTACCAATGAAGAAGTGCTGATCCGGGAGGATATTTTTCGCATTCTGGAAGAGAGCGGCGTCGGTATCCCGGATTACTATCACAAAAAAGACTTTGTGGTGAACGACAAAGTTGGGCAATACAGCCGTAGTCGCTCAGGCTGTTACTTTTGCTTCTTCCAGCAGAAAATCGAGTGGATATGGCTCTACGAGCAACATCCGGAGCGATTTCAGAAGGCGATGGATTACGAAAAAGATGGCTATACCTGGAACCAGGAAGAACGCCTCGAAGATTTGGTACAGCCAGATCGAATGGAGCAGATTAAAGCCGAGTTTCTCAAAAAATCAGCTCAATCAGGTAAAAAATCCCCCTTCTTGCTGGATATTCTGGATGAGGAAGAGGGGGTAGGGTGTGCGGCTTGTTTTATTTGATTTTCTGATTCACGTTAATTAGGAAAGCCTAAAGCTATATGGTCATAGACCTTCCCTCTACCCTAAAAATACCTCCAAGCGATGCTTTTCTAAATTGCTAAGCAGGGGCCAATACGCCCTATCCTCTGGCAGTAATATGTGCCTGCCTTCAAGATTTTTCAGCGAAAAAGGCGTGTCATTCTCCCGGAGCGACTTCGAGAGTATCACCTTATAATCTTCATCTATACTTAGCAGGCCCCTGTCAAATGCCCGGTGGATGCTGGGACTGAGCGCAATACCGTTTCCAATGGTATCGTCGTAGCTTTCCGAAAAGGGCACAATATGACAGGCGTCTATCAATGAGGTATTATGAATCGTGGTAGCCCTCCATCCGGTTACAGCGCAGGTATAACTGTATTTCTGCGGAATTAGCCGCTTAAATACCGCACCCCTCACGGCTATTTCATCTGTATTTTTACTCTCTAATAATTGACGGGTTTCGCGGATATATTCGGCAGGTTTTTCTTCCAGTATCTGCCGCTTATTTTCCTCGAACTCGGATCCATAACCCCCGGAATATCCTTTATAGGTAGCTTCCGGGAAATATTGCTCAACAATATACCGGCAGAAAAAATTATTTGTCTCTTTATCCTGAAGCAGAAAAAACAAATCCGCATCTATTTTTGCCCCTTCGATAAGACTTACCATGACGGCAAAACTCTTTATATGCATTTCCCGGAAATTTACATCCGTGTATTCTGGCTTAAAAATGATCTCCCAGAAAGGCTCGGAATTCATTTTGGTAAAGGGCATCGTAAATACAGGATTGTGGGCAGTCGTTACATATAAACTCCAGTTGTTTTTAAACAGAGAAACTAATTCAGGTAATGGCTCAAAAAAGGGAGAGGTAATAAGCTGACTTTGAACTGCCTGAAAAACGGAAAGCAACAGGATGGGTTTATGGGGCGCGTTTCCATTTGCCCTTCTCAGCTTCTTAAAATACTGGCAATATTTGCTGATTTGCTCCGGATTCATATTTCGGTTTTTTATAGCAAATAAACGCCAGACCTTCCCTCAGCACATGGTGTATCAGAAATGTCTGGCGTATAAATCATTTAGAAATATCCTCACCTCCACCCCTTCCACGCATTCATCAACCCATTCGTCGAGCTGTCGTGCGCGCTGACCTCCTCAGGTCCTTGCAGTTCGGGTAGAATCTTGCCTGCGAGCTGCTTGCCGAGTTCTACGCCCCACTGGTCGAAGCTGAAAATATTCCAGATCAGGCCCTGGGTGAAAATTTTGTGCTCATAGAGCGCGATCAGGCTGCCGAGGGTGCGGGGCGTAAGCTGGCGGAAGAGGATCGAGTTTGTGGGTTTGTTGCCGGCGAAGGCCTTGAAGGGGGCCAGACGGGCGATTTCGGCTTCGCTTTTACCGGCAGCGCGCAGCTCGGCAGCGGCTTCCTCCTCGGTTTTGCCCTGCATCAGCGCTTCGGTCTGGGCAAAAAAGTTGGACAGCAGCTTCACGTGGTGGTCGCCGATGGGGTTGTGGCTCTGCGCAGGGGCCAGAAAGTCGGAAGGAATGATCTTGGTACCCTGGTGAATGAGCTGGTAAAAGGCGTGCTGACCATTGGTGCCGGGTTCGCCCCAGATGATCGGACCTGTCTGATAGTCAACAGGTTGCCCGTCGCGGCCTACCGATTTGCCGTTGCTTTCCATATTGCCCTGCTGGAAGTAGGCCGGAAAACGGTGCATATACTGGTCGTAGGGCAGGATCGCTTCCGTGTCGGCGTCCCAGAAATTGCCGTACCAGATGCCGATCAGCGCGAGGAGCACCGGCATATTTTTGTCGAAGGGCGCTGTGCGGAAGTGCTGGTCCATGGCATGGGCGCCTTCGAGCAGGGCGCGGAAGTGGTCGAAGCCGATGGTGCAGGCGATGGGCAGGCCGATGGCAGACCAGAGCGAATAGCGTCCGCCGACCCAGTCCCAGAAGCCGAACATATTTTCAGGGTCAATGCCGAAGGCGCGGACCTCTTTTTCATTGGTCGAGAGCGCAACGAAGTGCTTGCTCACATGGGCAGGGTCGCGCGCGAGGTCCAGGAACCAGTTGCGGGCCGTGTGGGCATTGGTCATGGTCTCCTGGGTCGTGAAGGTTTTCGACGCAACCATAAAGAGCGTTGTCTCAGGCGATACGCGCTTCAGCACTTCAGCGATGTGCGTGCCGTCCACGTTGGAGACAAAGTGAGGGCGGATGCCATGCTTCCAATAGGGGCGCAGGGCCTCTGTGACCATCACCGGACCGAGGTCTGAGCCGCCGATGCCAATGTTGACAATGTCGGTGATCGGTTTGCCCGAATAGCCGCGCATTTCACCTTTTTGAAAGCGGCGTGCAAAAGCCTCCATTTTGTCCAGCACCGCCCGCACGTCGGGCATCACGTCTTTGCCGTCCACCACAATCTGCTCCTGGCTCAGGTTACGCAGGGCGACGTGCAGCACGGCACGGTTTTCCGTTTCGTTGATAGCGGCTCCCGAAAACATCTGCTGGATGCCTGCGGCGAGCTTACTCTCTTCGGCCAGGGCGAGGAGCTGCTGTAGCGTTTCCTCTGTGAGGATATTTTTGGAATAGTCGAGCAGGATGTCTTCGAAGCGGAGCGAAAAGCGCTCAAAGCGTTGAGGGTCAGCCGCAAAAAGCGCGCGCATGTGTGTGTTTTTCAGGGCGAGTGCGTGGCTGGCAAGGCTTGACCAGGCGGCGGTGCTTTTGGGAGAAATGGATGGCAGCATATTCGTAAGAAGTGAGAGTCGTGTATGAGGCGAAAATAGGATTATTAGATTAAGAAATATCTCCGGATTGGAAAAGGGAGAAGTTTTTTCTAACTTTCATTAAAAATAGAGCACATGGGCCTGCCTGTAGAAGTGAGGGAATATGGGGATAGGAGTAAAGCTCATAATGAAATCACAGGCAATCTATATACGGCTATAAAATCCAGTCAGACGGAGAAAGGCTGCAAAACGTACAGAGAAAGTATCAAGTTAGAGCTTTCCGCTCATGAGCAATACGTATATCCGGATGTCGCTTCCTCCTGTTATGCCAAAGATCATGATGATCCTTATGTAATGCGGCAACCC
>RDXT01000090.1 GCA_004292985.1 Bacteroidota bacterium | reverse complement strand
ACAGGTACGTCCATCCGGATGAGTGGTCTGCATACCCTGCGGGTGAAAGAGACCGACCGGATCGAGGCATTGCGCACAGAGCTGGGTAAATTTGGCGTGCAAATGAGCGTCGAAGGCGATACCGCGACCATCACGGGCAAATCCCGGCCTTCGGAGCACTCCGTCGAGACCTACGAAGACCACCGCATGGCGATGGCTTTCGCGCCGATGGCCCTCCTGCAACCCCAGTTGCTGATCCGGCACCATGAAGTGGTAGAAAAATCGTATCCCTCTTTCTGGCAACACGTAGAACAAGCAAACATCCGCCTGACAGAGTGGTAACAGCAGCTTAAGCCGGATGAAGAACCTCATTCAGATATGAAAGTACTTATCGCAGGTGCAGGAAACATGGGCAGCACCTATGGAGCCTCTTTTATCAATGCCAATGCGATCCGCAGGGAGGAGCTTTGTTTTCTCGACCGGGGCACCGGAAAGGCGGGCAGGCTCGCTTCTCTTTCCGCACACCCGCTGCACACACAGCCCGGCGAATTTGTCAGCGATTTCGGGTTAATCATCCTGAGTGTGAAGCCCCAGGACTTCCCGACCCTGGCTGCCTCGCTCAAACCGTTTATCCAGCCCGGCCACCTGATCCTCTCGATTATGGCAGGCGTAACGATGAAGCGCATCGCAGAAGAGCTGGGTGCCGGGAAGATCGTACGCGCCATGCCCAATCTCCCTTCCCAGGTAGGACAGGGAATGACCGTCTTTACCGCAAGCGATCAGGTGAGCATCAAGGAGATTTTCTTTATCCAAAACCTGCTCAGCACCACCGGAAAGACCCTTTATACCGAACAGGAGTCTATGCTCGATGCAGCGACCGCCATTTCGGGAAGTGGCCCGGCCTTTGTCTATTTTTTTATGGAGGCAATGATGGAGGCCGGCAGACAAATGGGATTTGCAGAGTCTGAGACCCAACTGCTTGTGCATCAGACCTTTCTGGGGGCCGTGGACCTGCTGCACCGCAATACCCTCTCATCTTCGGAGTGGATTTCGCGGGTAGCATCCAAGGGAGGTACTACCGAGGCAGCCCTGAAAATATTTGCCCAAAACGACCTCAAAAACCGCATTGTGGAAGGTCTGGAAGCCGCAAGAGCCCGCGCAGTTGAACTAAGTCAGTGATTCTGCAAACTTTTTTTCCTCTGACAGGCATATTTTGTAACTTCCAGCCCTGAAAATCAGTAGCAATACGAAACGAAGCGGCCCGGGCCGCAACCAAGACAAACCGCTACCACTGTGGCTAATAACAAGATCGTACAGAAGTTCATCAACTACACCAAAGAGGCCTTTTTCTGGCCTGTGCATCTGGCCTTGCTCGCGGGCATCGCCGGGGTTGCAACTGTAGCTAATTTTGTTCTGCCAGGCATGTTTGACCTGAGCCAGGCCATCGTGACCCCCTCCGTGCTGCTGATGGCAGGCGGCGCGGAATTGATGCTCCTGAGCGCCATCAGCCAGAACCCCCGATTTATCCGGGCCATCAATGCCAAATACCAGCATGATATAGAGGCGTTCCAGAAAACCAAGACCCTGGTTGACTATTACAATGACCTCACCCTCGAATCCCAGCAGCGTTTCGACAAGCTCCGCAAGCGCCTCAAAGACGTGCGCGACGGCTACAAAAAGCTCAATCCCAATATGTCGGGACTTGTGTCCAGCTTCTTAGAGAAGATGAACGCCATCGAGCTTTCCTATGTACGCTTGCTCTATTACCGGGACAAATTTCCCGAACTCACCAACGAGACCCTCCTTCAGCGCAATGTAACCGAGATCGACCGCCTGAACCAGGAACTCAAAGTGGCTGCTCCCCGCGTGAAAAAAATCAAGGAAAAGCGCCTTAAACTCCTCGAAATGAAGATGGAGAACTACCACAAGGTGCGTGAAAACCGCGAGGTGATTGAGGAGCAGCTTCAGACCATCGAAGAGATGGTCGAATACATCAAAGATCAGCCCATGTCTTTGCAGAATACAGAGCGCGAAGACATCATGATTGACAACCTGCTTTTTGAAACAGAGCAGACCCAGCAGACCCTCGAAGAGATCGAAAACCTGATGCGCTCAGAGTTTTATCCCGGTATCTCCGAAGAGTTTGAAGCTGACATGGGCGACCTGGGCAACACCGAAAACAAATCCTCCGAATAATGCATCAAACCCTTATCACCGAGAAAAAAAACCACACCCTTGTCATTATGCTCAACCGGCCCACGGTGCTCAATGCCCTGAGCCGCCAGATGCTGGAAGAGCTGTACGAGGTGATTACGCAGATGAACGAAGATGAGGAGGTGAAAGGTGCCGTCCTGATCGGGGTAGGGGATAAAGCGTTTGCGGCGGGAGCTGATATTGCGGAGTTTATGCAGATGGACGAAGCTTCTGCTGTCGAAGCCAGCCGCTTTGGGCAGAAAGTGTTTTTTGCGATTGAAAATTCGTCCAAGCCCATCATTGCAGCCGTAAATGGATTTGCACTTGGCGGTGGCTGCGAGTTGGCCATGGCCTGTCATATGCGCATCGCCTCCGAAAACGCCCGCTTCGGCCAGCCTGAGGTAAAACTCGGCCTACTCGCCGGATATGGCGGCACCCAGCGCCTGGCGCAGCTGATCGGACGGGGTCGCGCCACCGAGCTGCTCATCACCGGCGACATGATCGCCGCCGAAGAAGCCTACCGCCTCGGCCTCGTGAACTATGTTACCACCCGCGGCGAACTGGCTGAAAAATGCCTCGAAATCCTGCGCAAAGCCTACCTTCAGTCGCCTCTGGCTATCCGCTATACCCTTCAGGCCATTAACGCGGGCTACAACAACCGCAATGGCTATGAAAATGCCAACGGCTACGAAGTGGAGGCCCAGTATTTCGGCAAGGCCCTGATGTCCGACGATGCCAAAGAAGGGGTCGCCGCCTTCCTCGAAAAGCGCCCCGCTGTCTTTACCGGTAAATAAGCGGAGAGAAACAGACAGGATTTACAGGATTAACAGGATTTCTGCCGCCCGCAGGTAAAGCGACAATTTGAGTTACGACCATGTCTCTCTGCCTCGTTTTTGGAAAATTTATGCCCCTGCATACAGGGCATATAGCCCTCGTGGACCATGCCCTGAAGCAGTGCGACCACGTGTTGCTGCTGGTCTGCGCGCAGCCCCATGAAGAAATCCCCGGCCCGCTGCGCCTGCGCTGGGCAGAGGAGACCTTCGCCACAAATCCCTCATTAACAGTCGCTTACACCGATGTGGAGCTGCCCTATACCGACCATTCCTCCCGCGAAATTTCGCGGATCTGGGGCCAATGGTTCCGCAGCCAGTATCCGGACCTGACCCACGTCTGCACCTCCGAACCCTATGGCGAATACGTGGCGGAGTATATGGGTATTACGCACCTTCCCTTCGACTACGAGCGGGCGCAGCAGCCCGTTTCGGCCCGCCTGATCCGGGCCAATCCCTTTGCGTACTGGGACTATCTGCCCCCGGCGGTGCGGCCCCATTATGTGAAAAAAATCTGCCTCTACGGTCCCGAGTCCACGGGCAAATCCACATTGACGGAGCAGTTAGCCGCGCGTTTCAACACCGTTTTTGTGCCCGAAAAGGCCCGCGACATCATCGCCGATTCTACCCAGTGCACCCGGGAGCACCTGGAGCAGGTTGTGGCCGCTCAGACCGAAGCCCTGCGACAGGCGATTCCCCGCGCCAACAAATTCCTCTTTTGCGATACCGACCTGCTCACGACCCAGGTCTATGCCCGCTATCTCTTTGACAGAGAGCTGATTGTGTCGCCCGAAGTGGAGGCCCTTCACCACTACGACCTCTATCTCTTTTGCGACACAGACCTCCCTTACGAGCAGGACGGCACCCGCCTCGGCGCGCATACGCGTGAGGAGATGCGCGCGCTGTTTTGGCAGGCGCTGGAAGCGCGGGGGGTAGATTTTCGGGTAGTGCGTGGGGTAGGGGAGGAGCGGGTGGAGGCGGCGGTGCGCCTGATATCGTAG
>RDXT01000089.1 GCA_004292985.1 Bacteroidota bacterium | reverse complement strand
GGCACTCCGGTGATCATGGAGACCACAGCGGCTACATCCTCTTCGGAGACGGTGTAGCGGCGGGTTTTGGTTTCCTCTTCCCACTCGGCCTTGGCGGCTTCCAGCTCTTCGATCAGGCGTTTTTCCTGGTCGCGGAGTTTGGCGGCCTCTTCGTACTTCTGGCTTTTTACCACGCGGTTTTTAAGTTCCTTGATCTCTTCGATTTTGGCTTCGAGGTCGAGGATGCTCTGGGGCACGTGGATATTGGTGATGTGCACACGGCTGCCCGATTCGTCGAGCACGTCGATGGCTTTGTCGGGGAAGTAGCGGTCGGAGATATAGCGGTCGCTGAGCTTCACGCAGGCCGTAATGGCCTCCGGAGTATAGATCACATTGTGGTGATCTTCGTACTTGCCTTTGATATTTTCGAGGATGCGCAGCGTTTCATCGGGAGAGGTCGGCTCGACCATCACCTTCTGGAAACGGCGTTCGAGGGCGCCGTCTTTCTCGATGTACTGGCGGTATTCGTCGAGGGTGGTAGCGCCGATGCACTGGATTTCGCCACGGGCGAGTGCGGGCTTGAAGATGTTGGAGGCATCGAGCGAGCCAGAGGCACCGCCTGCACCCACGATGGTGTGCAACTCGTCAATGAAGAGGATGACATCGGGTGATTTTTCGAGTTCGGCCATCACCGCCTTCATGCGCTCTTCGAACTGGCCGCGGTATTTGGTACCAGCCACCAGCGAAGCGATATCGAGGGTAACCACGCGCTTGTTGTAGAGCACGCGGCTCACTTTGCGCTGCACGATGCGGAGGGCGAGACCTTCGGCGATAGCCGTTTTACCTACGCCCGGCTCACCGATCAGCACCGGATTATTTTTCTTGCGGCGGCTGAGGATTTGCGCCACGCGTTCGATTTCTTTTTCACGGCCTACAATCGGGTCGAGCTTGCCGTCTTCGGCAGCCTTGGTGAGGTCGCGGCCAAAATTGTCGAGTACCGGGGTTTTCGACTTGTTTTTTGTACGCGGCCGTTCGCCAGGTCCGCCTACTTCTGACGCTTCAGGAGATTCGTTGGATACAGACATTCTGGTATTCGTAGGTGATTCGCCCCGGCTGTTTTCGATTTCTCCGCGGACCATGTCGTACACGACACCGAAGCGGTTGAGAATCTGGGCAGCCACATTATTTTCTTCGCGCAGGATCGAGAGCAGCAGATGTTCTGTGCCGATGACCTGGCTTTTCAGGAGTTTTGCCTCTAATCGGGTGATTTTGAGCACTTTCTCAGCCTGTCGGGTAAGCGGCAGGTTCGACAGATTGATGGTGGTTACGGTGGTTCCCTTAATCGCATTCTCGATGGCCCGTTTGAGCTGCGCGAGATCTACTGTAAGGTCCACCAGTATTTTGATGGCTACATCTTCTCCTTCACGGATAAGCCCCAGGAGTAAATGCTCCGGGCCGATGTAGTCATGGCCGAGGCGTATGGCTTCCTCTCTGCTGTAGGAAATCACATCCTTGACACGGTCTGAAAAGTTGGATTCCATAGACGCTCCTTCTGATGCTGGATAAAGCAAAAATATATTAGCCGGAACCGTGCCAGCCCCACTTGTTCTGACATAGTGTCAGACATTATCCTACAACGAGTGAAAGCGCCCGAAGGTTTACCTCAGGCCTGCCCGGAGAAGTATGCAATGTACAATGCTACTCCGGCGGCGATAATCATGAGGTTTGCCAGCGAAATGGGCAGAAACCGCTTCCACCCGAAGTCCATGAGCTGGTTGTACTTAAAACGCGGCAGCGTCCAGCGCACCCAGACAAATGTGAACACAAAAAATACGGTTTTGACAGAGAACCATCCCAGTCCCCAGAGAACCTGTGCCCAGGCTGGCCAGGCGGCCACGCCGATCAGGCCCTCAAATGGTCCGAGATAGCCCCCCAGGAAGAGCGTGGTAATCATGGTCGAACCCACAATGATGTGGATATATTCGGCCAGGAAAAACAGCGCAAACTTCATGGAGCTATATTCTGTGTGAAATCCGCCCACAAGCTCCTGCTCGGCTTCGACCAGGTCGAAGGGCGCACGGTTGGCTTCTGCGAAGGCGCATACCACAAACACAAAAAATCCGATAGGGTTGACAAAAATATTCCACGCACCCCGCTGCGCTTCTACGATCGCACCCGGCGTAAGGTAGCCGGATTCGCCCGAAAAGCGGGCATTGGTCAGCAGGACTACGCTCACCACTGCCAGGCCCATGGCCAGTTCGTAGCTGATCATCTGCGCCGAAGAGCGCAGGCCGCCCAGCAGCGGATACTTACTGTTGGAAGACCATCCGGCCAGCGTGACCCCATATACCGAAATGGACGTAACCGCCAGCACATAGAGGATACCGATATTAACATTGGCGATCACCAGCCAGCCGCCCGTACCTTCGGTAAAAGGCATAGCTACTTTGGCGAAGGGTGTGACAGCCAGCGTAATAAGGGCCACCGTTACCGCGATCACCGGAGCAATAAAGTGCGTCGGTTTGTCGGCGGCGGAGGGGACGATGTCTTCTTTGATGAGCAGTTTAAGCACATCTGCCAGGGGCTGGAGCAGTCCGAAGGGACCGACGCGGTTAGGTCCTTTCCGCTGCTGCATGCGTGCGGAAACCTTCCTTTCCAACCATACGGAGTAGGCCGCCCCCAAAATCAGGAAGGCGAGTACCAGGAGAATCAGTATCAGCGAATATCCAACGTAAGCCATGGGGCGAAGTTAAGGAAAATTCTACATCCGTATCACGTACCAGACGGCTGTTGTAAAAAAGTCCCGGATAAAAGGCAGACCCGAAAGCCACTTTGCCTGTACACGGGGCCGAATGCCGAATTTATAGCGATAAATAGGATTGATAAAATAGAATGTATGCGATTCTATTACAAAGCCATTTTTACGGATAATGTTTTCGAAGCGGTTGATGGAGATGCCCGTATCCTTGATTTCGAGCAGGTCCTGCACGATCTGGGGGCTTTCGCCAAAGGTACGCAGCAGGGCGGCATAGGCAGGCCGGGGCAGGAGGTGAAACCAGGGCAGCATCCCCAGCACTTTGCTGCGGCAGATCTGCTGGTGGCCTCCAAAGGGCATCCGCCAGGGCGGGAAGCCGAAAAATACCCGGCCACCGGGCCGCAGAAACTGCTTCAGCCAGGGGATCATTTTTTCCTGATCCGGGATATGCTCGATGGTGTCCTTGAGTAAAATCCAGTCAAATGCCCCGCTCCACTGCGCCTGAAATGCAGGATCGTACACATTCTGAACTAAAAACAGCGCATTTCCTTTCTCCACTTCAGGGGCCATATATTGCCGGGCCTCCTCGATACGGGTCGGACTCAGGTCCACACCTACGCAAAATGCGCCTCTTTCGGTGCAGGCCCGCAGCACGCCCCCTTCGCCGCTGCCGATCTCCAGGATCTGCATGCCGGGACCTACCGGATGCACCGCATCCAGAAAAGGCAGGAGATATTCCCGTGCATTGTCCACCTGCTGCTGAAACCGGACATCTGTATGTACATGTTGGGCGAGGGCCATGTGCGGAGATAAGATAAGTTCGGCGAATATGGGAAAATTTATCTTATTCCCGCGAAAGGATCCTCAGCTTCTGCCCTTCCTGGATCTGGTCGGAGCTGAGTTTGTTGACGGCTTTGATGATTTCGACCTTGGTATTGTACATTTTCGAAATCTGCCAGAGGGTTTCGCCGGGTTTTACCACATGCTCTACCCAGCGGGTATTGACCTCCGTGGGTCCTGCGGCGGGTCCGGGGCTGCCTTCGGCACCTGTCTGCGCAACCACAGGGCTGGCGGGTGTCTGCGGGGACGGAGCGACTTCGCGTCCGGCCTTTCCGGTTGTGGCCGACTTTTGCGGGATTAGCACAATGATTTTTTCCTCCTCAGGCTTCGTACCTTTAATATAGAGTTTCTGGCCGATGTACAGGATAAGGTCGCGCTTGTTCATCCCGTTTTTCTTTTGCAGGCTTTTGATGCGGGTGGCACGGAGGGCTGC
>RDXT01000088.1 GCA_004292985.1 Bacteroidota bacterium | reverse complement strand
TTTCGAGGGTAGGGACTGCAATGAGTGGCTTACCGAGGGCCAGACACAGACCTTTGGCGGCAGAAACGCCTACCCGGAGACCTGTGTATGAGCCGGGGCCGGAGCTGATGCCAATGGCAGACAGGGCATGGCGGTCTATCGTCAGGTCCCGCAAAAGGCTTTGAATCATCGGCAGCAACAGCCGCGCGTGCACTTTTTCCTGATGGATCCGGATCTCCCCCAGCAATTTTTCGCCGCTAAATACAGCCACCGATGCTACCTCCGTAGCGGTTTCGATCGCCAGCAACAGCGGGGCTTGCTCAGTTTTTTCCATCAGAAGGCATTTGTACCACAAAATTAGGTATTTTTGAGCTACTTTTTTCAATGCTTCTCCCCCATGCACTTTCACTACTTCGCCCTGCGCCGGCTGGCCAGCTACCTGTCGGACGAACTACAGGGTGAGGTGGTCGTGAGTTGTTTTTCGCAAAATAAAAACGAACTCATTCTCGAAACCAGCGCCCTGACCCTGCGCATTGGTTGCGCGACACCCCACACCTATGTGGTTCCGGTTGCAGACTTTTCGAAAGCCCGGCGGAATGTAGCAGACCTTTTTCCCGAAATTCTGGGCCTCCACATCACGGGCGCCTACTCCATAGACTGGGAGCGGGTGATGGTGCTGAACCTCGAAAATGGCTATGACCTGATCCTGAAAATGCACGGCATCCGTGCCAATGTGCTGCTCCGCAAGGACGAAGAGGTAGTGGCCCTTTTTACCCAGAAAGTTGAGGAAGACCTCTCTTATGTCCTGAAACCCGGCCTGTATGAGCCTCATCTTCTCCCCGAAACCTGCTCCGCCAACGAACAGGAGGTACTGAAAGCCCTGAGACAGGTCTCTGCGGTATATGAAAAAAACATCGCACGGCGGGTATGCACGCGGATGCAGGAAGGACTGAGCCTTCGTGCGGCATTTGACGAGGTGAATGCCGCCTGTGATTCGGGTGAATATTACCTGGTAAAAGAGCCAACCCAGATGCGGATGCTGTTGTTTCCGCCCCCGGCCGACCTGCCCTCCGTACAGGTCAGCGGCATTGCTCCGGCACTTTTGCTGCTCATCCGCACGCTCTATCCCTTCGACAGCTATCGCCGGATGTACAAAAGCTGCGAAGATGAGGTCAAAAAACCCCTCGATAAGCTCCGCAAACTCGTGGATTCGCAGCTCCACAGCATTCTCCACATCGAAGAAGAGCGAAGCCCGGAGGAAATCGGGCATCTGCTGATGGCGCAATTGCATCTGATTGAAAATGAAGCCCGTACGATTGATTTAGAAGACTATTATATAGGCGGAACTCTCACGGTCAAGCTCGATCCGAGGCTGAGTCCCCAGCAAAATGCCACCCGATATTACGAAAAGCACAAAGACCGCAAGCTTCGCCTCCAGTACCTCCAGGAGCAACTGGCCGACACGGAGCAAAAACTTCAGGAAGCCCAGGTCCTCGCAGATGCCTTCGCCGAGGTGCCCACCCCGGAAAGCCTGGTTCACGGCCCCCAGGGATTTGCCCAGGCTTCGCTTACCCCGCTCCGTGACTTCGCCAAAAGCCTCAGCAAAGCCTCAGCCGAGTCGGACAAAGAACGGCCCTACCGCCTCTATTTTCTCGACGGATTTGAAATTATGGTCGGAAGAAATGCCCGGAGTAATGATGAACTCAGCTTTCATGTCGCGGCCAAAAATGACCTCTGGCTTCACGCCAAGGATGTCACTGGCTCTCACGTGGTGATCCGCAGCAAAGGAGGCCAGGGGGTACCCGACCATGTGCTCGAATACGCCGCAGGGCTGGCCGCCTACTTCTCCAAACGACGCAGCGAGGCCTATGTGCCCGTGAGTTACACCTCCCGAAAGTACATCCGCAAGCGCAAAGGCGATCCGCCCGGCATGGTAGTTGTGGACAGAGAAGAGGTAATTCTGGTCGCCCCGGTGAAAGAATAATCTTTTCGCAGCTTCTAAATATACGCCGTGGATGGAAATTAGCCGTTCGGGTTAAATATTCTCAAGAAATTTTCCATGTATTTTGAGTTTTTACCAAAAACCTCCTATTATAGATTCATCAATTCAATCTTAATGCTCAATACCCATGGCAAAAATCGCTGATATCGAAGGAATTGGCCCCGCGTATGCAGAAAAACTCCAGAAAGCGGGTGTCCGCTCTGTAGAAGCGCTCCTCAAACGCGCTGCCGGTGCCAAAGGACGCAAAGAACTGTCGGAAGCGACTGGCATTGATTCAACCCTGATCCTGAAATGGGCCAACATGGCCGACCTGTTCCGGATCAAAGGGGTGGCTGCTCAGTTCTCCGAACTGCTCGAAGCTGCTGGTGTGGACACCATCAAGGAACTCCGTACCCGCAACGCCGAAAACCTCTACGCAAAAGTAAAAGAGGTAAACGATGCCAAGAAAAAAGTGCGCCAGATCCCTTCTCTGAAGCAAATCCAGGGCTTTATTGACCAGGCCAAGACGATGGAACCGTCTATCAGCCACTAAGCAGGAAACAGTTTACAGGGAACAGGGAACAAAGACCAGGGTTCTGTTAGTTTTTCCTTACTCTGGAACACCAACTCACAACATCGCACGAAAAATCTAAGGGGAAGGCTATGTGCCTTCCCTTTTTGCGTTGTACTTTACCGTTTCAAAGCCCCTCCCCCAATGAAGCGTATTTCCAACTACGTCCTCGGCCAGTGGACACCACACGAAGGAAGCGGTATTCCGCAATATGATGCTGTAAGCGGCGCGCTGATCTCCACCTGCGGCAGCGAAGGCCTCGATTATGCCGACATGATGCACTATGCCCGCAGCGTGGGGGGCCCTGCCCTCCGGAAAATGACCTTTCCTGAGCGGGGGCGTATGCTCAAGGCCCTGGCGCTCTACCTCAGCAGCCGAAAAGAGGCATATTACCTCCTCAGCTACCAGACCGGAGCTACCCGCAGCGATAGCTGGATTGACATCGACGGTGGGATCGGCACCCTCTTTGCCTACGCCAGTCTGCGCCGCAAATTTACGGATGCACCCTACCATGTCGAGGGAGATCCGGCGCGGCTTTCCAAAGAAGGTACCTTTGTCGGGCAGCATATTCTGAGTCCCAAACACGGCGTAGCGGTCCATATTAATGCATTTAATTTTCCGGTATGGGGAATGCTGGAGAAACTGAGTGTCAATTTGTTGGCGGGTGTTCCGGCCATTGTCAAGCCTTCGGAGATCACCTCTTTTCTCAGCGAGCAGGTGGTGCGCGACATCATCGGTTCCGGCCTGCTGCCTGCGGGGGCCCTGCAGCTTGTCTGCGGTTCGGGCATCGGCATCCTCGATCCGCTCACTTCGCAGGACGTGGTTACCTTCACCGGCTCGGCAGAAACAGGCCGCAAGCTCAGGGCACACCCATCGGTGATCGCGCACTCGGTGCCTTTCAACATGGAGGCCGACAGCCTGAATGCCATTGTGATGGGCGATGATGTAAAGGCTGGCAGCCCCGAATTCGATCTGTTTATCAAGGAAGTGCGGCGCGAAGTGACAGCCAAATGCGGCCAGAAGTGTACGGCGATCCGGAGGATGATCGTGCCGGAGGCGCTGCTCGAAGATGTGCAGATCGCTCTGGGCCGCGAACTGGCCAAAACCACCCTCGGCAATCCGCAGACAGAGGGCGTGCGGATGGGTGCGCTGGTTAACAAAGCGCAGCAGGCAAAAGTGCAGAAACACATCGCTGAACTGTTGCAGGAAAGTGAGCTGGTTTATGGCAGCCTCGACCACTTTGAGGTCATCGGCGCAGACAAAGCGCATGGCGCCTTTATGCCCCCTCTTATTTTGCGGAATAATGACCCCTTGCATCATCAAAAGTCACATACCGTTGAAGCATTTGGCCCCGTGGTAACCCTTATGCCCTACCAAAGCCCGGAAGAAGCGGCCATATTGGCCAATATGGGCAAAGGATCACTGGTAAGCACCGTCTGTACGGCAGATACGCGCTTTGCACGGACATATATCATGGAATC
>RDXT01000087.1 GCA_004292985.1 Bacteroidota bacterium | reverse complement strand
GAGCTATGATCTGCTGATTCTGATCAACAGCTTCGTAAACTGGGTTTCAGAAAAGCTGGGCCGTCCGCGTATGTCTTTTTCCAAGAAGGTGAAAGACAGTGTGAAACAGGCTGTGAGCTATATCAGCGATTTTGAACAGACCGCCGCCGAACTCGCTGTGGATCAGGGATATGACTATGTGGTTTGCGGGCATATTCATCAGCCCCAGATCAAAACACTGGTTACGGAGCGCGGGCCTGTGACCTATCTCAATTCGGGCGACTGGGTCGAGAACCTCACCGCGCTGGAGTATCACCAGGGCCACTGGAGCATCTATGCTTTTCAGGAGAGCGATTTTGCTGCTGTTGAGGAGCCTGAGGCCGAAGAAAAGCAGAAAGTAGTACGAATCCCGCAGGCGAGCCCCCAGACCGTATGAAGGTAATCCGGATTTTCGTTACTTTGCGATCCGGATGAAAGTTTTATATGGCATTCAGGGGACCGGCAACGGTCATGTGAGCCGGGCACGAGATGTGATCCCCGCGCTGCAAAAACATTGTGAGCTGGATATCCTTCTCAGCGGCACACAATCGGAGGTAAATCTTCCTTACCCGATCCGCTACCGCTGCAAGGGGGCTTCTTTTTACTATAACAGTAAGGGAGGGCTGGACTATTTTCTCTCCGCGCGCAAGAACCTCACCGGGAGCCTGTTTCGGGAAATATGGGGTCTGCCTGTCAAAGACTACGATCTGATTATCAATGACTTCGAGCCGGTTTCTGCCTGGGCGGCGAAGCTCCGGGGTGTGCCCTGTGTGGCGCTGGGCCATCAGGCCGCATTCTGGTCGGAGAATACACCCCGTCCGGAAAAAAGAGACCCCCTCGGCGAATGGCTGCTGAAATATTATGCACCCGCTGAAAAAGCCATTGGATTCCACTTTCAGCCCTACGACGACTTTATTTTTACCCCGGTCATCCGGGCTGCTGTCCGGGAGCAGTCACCGACCGACGGCGGATACTACAGCGTTTACCTGCCTGCCTTTAAAGAGCAGGTGCTGATCGAATTGCTTCAGCAGATTCCGGAGGCGAAATGGCAGGTGTTTTCGCGCTATATCCCTGAGGATCAGCAGCATGGAAATGTGTGGGTTCGCCCGGTGAGCCATTCCTCTTTTGCAGAAAGCCTGGCCCATTGTACCGGAATCGTGTGCGGTGCAGGATTTGAAACCCCGGCAGAGGCCCTTTATCTGGGCAAAAAGCTGATGGTGGTGCCGATCCGGGGGCAGTATGAGCAATATTGCAATGCGGCCGCCCTGGTGAAGCTGGGTGTGTTTATGCTGCCACGGGTGGACGATGATTTTGTTTCCCACCTGCGGAAGTGGATGGCAGAGTGCCCTTCGCTCAAAATTGAGTATCCCGATCACATGCAGGCCGTTGCCGACCAGCTTTTCAGCCAATTTGGGGAAAAGAAAGCGCTTGTTGTGTAGCTGCGTTCCGGATCAGGCCGAGCAGTACTCCGGGCAATACAGGTGTAGGCACACTGATGTCTGCCCCCATGCGGTTATTGAAGGAAGATTCGGAGAAGGAATCATCTGTGGTGAGGCACAGAATCAAAGCCGTAGCCATACCGATCGAATCGCGGATGCGGCGGCATACGGAGGCGCGCTCCTCTCTCGAAGAGCAATTGCCCAGTACTACGACCTGAGGCTGATACAAGGTTGCCAACGCCACCGCTTCCCCTTCCTCCTCCGACCGCAGAACCTCATACCCGTCTCTGGTCAGGTTGTAGTCGAGCAGATCCAAAAGATCTTCTTCCTGTTCCAGAATTAAGGCTTTCATATGAAGCTGAAAGATTTGATTCAAAATTAACCAAATTTTTTAAGCTTCCTTAACACAAAGAACATATTCGGAGCGAAAAGGAGGGGACAAGAAGCGATGGGGAAACGTTTTCCCATTTCTGAATACGAGGCAGGCGAGCGGGGATTATGGTCAACGTTTCATGTCAGGAAACAAAGAGATGCGTCGTTTTTTCATCAGATGTTTCCGTTCAGCACATCGTCGGCGAGGCCGAAAGAGAGGGTCATTCCCGCGCCGCCGAGACCTGTAACCACCGTTACATCCGGACGCGGACGTGCGATAAACTCTGTGCGGCCCGGCACTTTGGCATAAACTCCATACCAGCGGTCGGTGATTTCGGGCGCAGGCGTCTGCACAAAGCCATTCAGATAGTCTATAATCCAGGTATTAATGTCTTCGCGGATAAAGGGGTCATGGCTGCCGCCGTATTCGTGCGAGTCGCCGATCACCAGTTCATTGCGGCCATTTTGCGACATCATCACATGGATCCCCCAGTCCACAAACCAGGGTGCGGTTTCCGAAATCCGCTCCCGGAAGCTTTTGAGGCCCTTGCAGTGGGCAAATGAGCTATAATGTGAGAG
Source organism: Bacteroidota bacterium (assembly GCA_004292985.1). Classification (GTDB taxonomy): domain Bacteria; phylum Bacteroidota; class Bacteroidia; order J057; family J057; genus RDXT01. Next base: position 1,608 of record RDXT01000087.1, on the reverse strand, counting down.
CGTAAGACCTGCGCAGAGGGCTGGCCCCATACGCCAGTTGCCCGGCTGCGGCGCGGTACGCATCATCTGGAGTTTTACTTTCGTAATTCCTGATCCTTCAAACACTTCGGGGAAGAGCGTTTCGAGTTCGGAGCCACAGCACACATAGGCATGCCCGTAGCTCCAGGTTTCGGTAGCCGTTTCGATAACCGAGTTTTCGAGGGAAGTAACAGCAGTTCCCAGGCGAAAAACCACTCCACGGGCAGCCAGCCAGGGGATCAGGCGCTCTGGTACTTCGCGGGCATCCACGATCATTTCGGTGCTGCTGAAGAGTGCGCCGAGAAGGCCCTCCGCACGGAGACAGGGGCTGAGCGCCAGCGCTTCTCCGGGCGAGAGCAGGCGGCAGTCGTAGCCTTTGGCAGGCGCATCGGTCATAAACTCCTGGAGGATTTCCCACTCGTCGGCGTGGTATGCCGCGAGCATGGAGCCGCTGGGATCGTGCCATATACCCGCTTCGGCGGCTACTTCGCCCCAGATACGGCGGCTTTTGAGGGCGCGCTGCAGCGAAGGCCCGGCAGCCTGGCCCACGGGCCACACCATCCCAAAATTGCGGATGCTGGCACTGACCGGGCGCGTGTCGCGCTCAAATACCACCACTTTGCGGCCTGCACGCAGGGCGGTGTAGGCCAGGGCGAGGCCCATGATACCTGCGCCGATGATGGCAATATCTGCCTGCTCGTGTTGCTTCCCGACTGCCATATGTTGCTCAGTTTTCCGCAAATATACCCGCCCCCTTGTTTACTCCGGCTCAACAGCGTATTAAATTATCGTTACCCCTGTGTTTCCTCTTACTCAAAAGAAGGCATGAGCAGGTAGAACACCAGGAAACGCGCCGGACGATCGCTGCGGTTGGTCGGTTTGTGGAGAACTTTTCCGTTAAAAAAGAGAGAGTGTCCCTGCTCCAGGTGGATGGTCTGGTCGCCGAAGACAAAGTGAATCTCGCCTTCGAGGATGTAGAGAAACTCATAGCCATCGGTGCTCACCAGTTCGCGCCGGGCATCGGGCTGTAGCTCCAGGATGTCGATTTCGATGGCGAGATTGGTGAAACTTTGCTCTAAAATGAGCTTGTAGAGGAAGCCAGTGGATTTTTCCTTTTCAATGGGCACATGGTCTTCCGGCTTTTTATGGATGAAGCCGTCGTAATGGACAAACTCGATTCCATCAAAAAACACCGATACGCCTACCTCCAGCGCCTGGATAATGGCCAGAAGCACCGGAAGTGATGGTACGGTTCGCCCGTTTTCTATCTTGGAAATCAGGCCCTTACTCACATTCGCTTTATCAGCTACTTCCTGAATAGTGACTCCGGCGGCCTGTCTTACAGAGCGTATTTTTCGCCCTATCTGAAGCAATACATGATCTTGCATACAATATATACCTGATATAGATGTGCAAATTAGCCTCTGTGTCAATGTAAACGGAAAGGCGGGTATTATCAAATCATTAAGCCTTGTGCAGAAAGGCAATGGGTTGAACAAGGCTTCGTATTTTGCCCTGAGGAAAACGCCCTATGTCCTGGACAAACTATCACGGCCACTGCCATTATTGCGATGGCAAGCTTGCCCCCGA
>RDXT01000086.1 GCA_004292985.1 Bacteroidota bacterium | reverse complement strand
GCTGTTTTTCCTATACCGTCATTTTTATTTCTTTATGAGAAAACTATTTATTCCGCTTGTTGCGGCTTTGCTCTGCGGGTGTGTTTTCCCACTGGCAGCCCAGGACGCAGAAGCGCAGGCCCGTGCATATTTGCTCAAAAATAGCACACAACTGGGCCTCAGTACAGCAGATCTCTCCGATTTGCTCCTTACCGACGAATATACCGATACGCATACAGGCGTTACACACCTTTACCTCAGACAGAGATATCAGGGAATCGAAATCAGCGCTGCTAACCTCGATATCCATTTTTCCAGAGAAGGGCGCATGGTGGCAATGCATCAGAAGCTGATGAAAAACCTGGCCCAGTCTGCAAATACAACCCAGGCCAGCATCAGCCAGGCAGAAGCCGTTGTGGCAGCTGCGACCGCCCTGAATATAGGCATTGATCAGACACTGGTGTTTGAGAAGGAATCTCCGGAGGCGGACCGCAAAACGGTGTTTCCGGCTTCGGGCCTGTCCCTTCGGGAAATTCCGGTGCGGCTGACCTATCATGTTCAAAGCAACGGCAGCCTGCGCCTGGCCTGGAATCTTCAGATATATGAGCTTACGGGTCAGCACTGGTGGAATGTGTGGGTGGATGCCGAAAATGGCAAACTGCTCCACCGCGAGGACTGGGTCGCTCAATGCCAGTGGGAAAATCCGCTCACAGGCAGCCTGTGCACGGAGGATCATGTGCACGAAACAGCCCAGACCCACGGTCCCGGCGTGTATCGTGTGTTTCCCATGCCCTATGAAAGCCCTAACCACGGTCCGCATACCCTCCTGGGTGACCCCTCCGACCCTCAGGCCTCGCCCTATGGCTGGCACGATACCGATGGACAAAACGGAGCAGAGTTTACCATTACCCGTGGGAATAACGTTTATACAGCCGATGACATCAACGCTGATGACCAGCCGGGAGCCAGCCCCGATGGCGGCCCAGGACTGGTGTTTGACTTCCCGGTTGACCTCACACAGGCACCTTCCACCTACCTGACAGGTGCGTCGGTGAACCTGTTTTACTGGAACAACATCATGCACGATGTCTGGTACCAGTATGGATTTGATGAAGCCGGAGGTAACTTTCAGCAGACCAATTACAGCGGCGCCGGACTCGGAAACGACTTCGTATATGCAGATGCGCAGGACGGAAGCGGCTTTAACAATGCCAATTTCGGCACCCCTCCCGATGGACAGAATCCCCGGATGCAGATGTTTATCTGGACCAATGGCTCCTCGACCTCCCAGAGCCTGACCATAAACTCGCCTGCCTCTATCGCAGGCATTTACAATACAGGCAGCGCCTCCTTTGGTCCGGGCCTGCCTTCCTCCCCCCTGACTGCCGATGTGGTCATTGCACAGGACGCAGCGGGTACTTCGCTGGGATGCAATCCCCTCACAAATACCGCAGCGATGGCAGGCAAAATTGCCATTATTGACCGGGGCACCTGCTCCTTTGTTATCAAAGTCAAAAATGCACAGAATGCAGGTGCTGTTGCGGTAATCATTGCCAATAACAATGCGGGCGGCCCTCCGGCCCTGGGCGGATCTGATCCCACGATCACCATTCCCTCCCTTTCCGTTACGCAGTCTGATGGTGCGTCTATCAAAAGTACGCTCAATTCGGGTCTTCCTGTAAACGCCACGATTCAGAATACGGGCGTAGTCAATGGCTTTGACAGTGGTCTCGACAATGGCGTGATTGTGCACGAATACACCCACGGCATCTCCAACCGCCTCACAGGAGGCCCTGCAAATGCTTCCTGCCTTGGCAATGATGAGCAGGCAGGTGAAGGCTGGAGCGACTGGTTCGCGCTGGTAATGACCGTAGAATCAGGGGATAACGGCCCCCAGGCGCGCGGCATCGGCACCTATGTCAGCAATGAACCTGTAAGCGGAGGCGGCATTCGTCCCTTCCCCTACAGCACCAATATGAGCATTAATCCGGTTACCTATGACGACATCAAAACCCTCTCGGTGCCCCACGGCGTCGGATCGGTGATGTGTTCCATGCTCTGGGACCTTTATTGGGAACTGGTGGAAGTATATGGGTATGACAGCGACATCTATCAGGGCAATGGCGGTAACAATATGGCCATGCAACTGGTGATAGACGGCTTGAAGCTGCAGCCCTGTTCGCCCGGCTTTGCAGATGTGCGCGATGCGATCCTGCTGGCGGATGAACTCAATTACAATGGCGCTAACAAGTGCCTGATCTGGGAAGTGTTTGCACGCCGGGGGCTTGGATACAGCGCCAGCCAGGGATCTTCGGCCAGCCGCTCCGATGGTACCGAAGGCTACGACCTGCCGCCTGCCTGCCGCGCCATTTTGTATATGGAAAAAACAGTCTCCCGCGAAAAAGTACCTGCCGGGGACACCCTGACCTATACCCTCCGGATTATCAACCAGACTACCGGTACCCTTACCAATGTATTTGTGTCGGACACCCTTCCGGAAAATATCAGCTATGTCGCCGGAACCTCCTCTTGCAGCGTAAATGAGTTTGGCAATGTGTTGCTACTCCAGCTGGGAACCCTCGTTCCGGGACAGCAGGTGATCTGTACGTTCCAGGCGCAGGTGGATGCAAACTCTCCTGTTTCTGTGCTGATTAAAGAAGATGGTATCGAAGACGCAGCTACGCCTTATTCCATAGTGGCACAAACGGGCACCGGATTCTGGCGCAGAGACAGCCTCGATCCGCGTACCGGAAACTTCGCGCTGTTTGTTCCCAATGAACCCGCGCTCAACGATCAGTTGATTACGATTCCGCCCTTTAACCCGGATTCCGGATCCGTATTTTCCTTCTGGCACAAATTCACAACAGAAGACGGCTGGGATGGCGGTTTTGTCGAAATTTTCCCGGCAAATCAGGGCATCTGGCTCGATATGGAACCCTATTTTATCCAGAACCCCTACAACTCTGTCGTGGGCTCCAACAATCCTGTGGGTGAGCGCAGCGCGTTCGGAGGTAACAGCAATGGCTGGATTCAGACCCGCGCTGACCTCTCCAGTTTTGAAGGGCAAACGGTGCTGGTTCGTTTCCGCTTCGTTTCGGATGACAACACCAATGAAACGGGCTGGTTTATAGACGACATTCTGCTGGGAAGCGAGCAGCAGCGCAGCAACCGGGCCTGTGTGAGTGCCGCCGAAGGAAATAACTATTGCTCGACGCAGCCCTTCCCGAACATCATCACAGAAGGCGATACAACAACGCTGGCCGCTCCCGGATTCTCCGACCTCGGGGTGGACGTATATCCTAATCCCGCGCAGGACAAGCTGGTCGTCGAAGTGAAGAAAATGGGTGCCGAAGGCATGGATATCCGCATGCTCGATGCCGTAGGGAAAGAAGTCCGCAGCCTTCGCAGCGCAGGCGGCGAGCGCGTTTCTCTGCCTGTTTCCGATCTGGCGCGTGGCATATATGTGCTCGAAGTGCGCTCTGGCTCGCGCATGGCAAGGGTAAAAATAGTCTTGCAGTAAGCCTGAAACCTGCTACTTTTACGCCGAGAAAATTAACCTATCAAATAATGCGTAAGTATTTGTTTTTCATGCTGTTAGCCTCTTTTCTATGGATGGCTTGCGGCGATGACGGAGTGGTAAAGAAAATGGAGTCAGAGGTAATGGCGCTACACGATGAGGTAATGCCCCGTATGATGGACTCGCAGAAGCTCCGTAAGTCCCTGAAAAATGTGGCCGACTCACTCGAATCGCTTCCCGCGCCCGACAGCACCCGGATCGGCGAGATCACAGCCATTGTAGCTGATATGAAAACCGCCGAGCAGGGAATGATGGACTGGATGCGGGACTACGACCCAAAGAAAGCCACCGGGGATAAAAAAGAAGCTATGGAGTACCTCGATCAGCAAATGAAGCAGATCAAACAGGTAAAACTGGATATAGAAGGTGGGATCGAGCGTGCAAATACCCTTATTAAATAAGGTATGCGCAAATTTGTTCTGCTCCTGTGGCTGGGCCTCGCCCTGCTGGCATGCCAGAA
>RDXT01000085.1 GCA_004292985.1 Bacteroidota bacterium | reverse complement strand
ACGAGGCCGCCTTCAGTTACAAGTCCCTGAATACCAATGATATTCATGCCGATAATAATGCCGGGGATTTCAAACAGGAACCAGGCAAGCACCATAGCCAGCTGCCATTTACCTTTGGGAAGGCCCCTTTCCTGAGCCATATTTCCGATCTGGCGGGCCAGAAAAAACAGTGCAATAATTTCAATCATGACGAAGAGTCTTTTTTTCCAATTTCATCCACGATGTCCTCGATGGGGTCGTGGGGTGATTTGCGGAGTAAAATAAGCAAAACGATCAGATATGCGAGCAGGCAAAGGCCCCAGATGATACGGTTGGCAAGGGGATGGAGTTCCTCGATCCCGACATCCAGGCGCGGCAGCACCCAGATAAGCCCCCGCTTTGCCACCAGCAAAAAGCCCCAGGCCATCAGCACAGGCATCCGCCAGCGCACAGAGTCCTGCCCTTTGAGCCGCGCGATGTACGCCAGCAGCACCAGCAGCACGATGGCCACCAGCACAGGTGCGAGGATCAAAAGGCCGCCTTCTAACATGAATATTTCTGTATAAATGCAAAAGCGAATCGCCGGATCAACGCTCTACCCCGCCATAGCTCCCGATCACAGGGTCTTTTTTGGCAGGTTTGGGATATACGTTGTTTGTGCGGTCAATGTCGGCCATGCGGTAGCTGGGGTCGAGTTCGATCTGCTGAATATCGGACAGGGGACGTGGCACCGACACCTGGTACGAGGGATTTACCCAGGCCCAGTCGGGCAGCACTTCCACAGTCGGGTAAAGATCCGGCCCCTTTTCACCCCGCATCAGGTCGAGCGGAATATAGAACACCTGTTGGCTGCCGTCCTTAAACGTTACACGTACATCGAGGGGCATGGGCATCCCGCCGAGGTTGCCGAGGGTAAGGGTACTCGTATTGCCGCTGGCCTGCACGCTGCTGATCGCATAGTTGATGGTGCGGGTGCTTTGAATCCAGTTCAGAAAATACCAGTCTAACTCCAGGCCAGAGCTTTTTTCCATTACCCGTTTGAAGTCGGTCGGGGTAGGGTGGCGGAACTTCCATTCGCTGTAGTAGCGGTGAATTCCTTCCTTAAATGCCTCATTTCCAATGATATAACTCAACTGATGCAGGCAAATATCCCCTTTTGAATAGGCAGAGGTGGTATAGGCGTCGTTGGTATTAAAATGGTCGGAATGGGTCGAAGAGGGTTCTTCGAGGCCCGACTGCACCAGGTCGAGGTAGCTGAGGTAGGAGGCGTAATGCGGATTTTTGAGCTTTACGGTCGTAAATTCATTCATCACCACATCTTCAGCCCAGGAAGTAAATCCTTCATCCATCCAGGCATAAAGCCCTTCGTGGGTAGCCAGTACATGCTGAAACCAGCTGTGGGCGGTCTCATGCACCATCACGCCCACCAGACTCTCGAAGCCCCGGTTTCCGGTCAGCAGCGTACACATGGCATATTCCATGCCGCCGTCGCCTCCCTGGAGAATGGAGTATTGTTTATAAGGGTAGGCACCGATCAGTTCATTGAGCAACTGAAAGGTACTCACCGCAAATGGCTCCATATCGCGCCAGGTCTGCTCGTAGTCGCCTTTCTGATAGATAAAATGCAGTTCCGGGCCATTGGGCACCTGTCTGCGGTCGTGGATCAGGTCCGTATCGGCGATCCATGCAAAGTCATGGACCTTCGGTGCGATAAAATGCCAGGCCAGTTTGCCATCGGAAGGGCGGGTAACGGTTTCGCCTTTCTTTTCATAACCGTGGCCGATTTCACCCGGATTTTGCAGATAGCCCGTACCGCCGATCATGTAGGCTGAGTCGAGGTGAATCGTTACATCGAAATCACCCCAGACCCCGTGAAACTCCCGTGCGATATAGGGCCATGCATGCCAGCCGTCGGCGTCATATTCGCAAAGTTTGGGGAACCACTGCGTCATGGAGTAGGCGATGCCTTCCTTATTGTCCCGGCCTGAGCGGCGGATCTGCACGGGCACCTGTGCCTCAAAGGCCATATCGAAGACCGTCGAGTCTCCGGGCAGCACAGGCTGGCGGAGTTTTACCTCCAGAATGGTGCCCTGCTCATGAAACTCCAGCTTCTCACCTTCCTGGGTAAGCGTTTCTACCCGTTGGAACCCCTGATCGGCTTCGCTCAGATGCAAAATCCGGTCGGCGATACGCGGGCTGGGGTCCGCAATGGTCCGGGAGCGTACATCCATTTCGCTGCCCGGGCGGAAAGCATTCCAGAAAAGGTGAAAAAACACCTTATCTAAGGTATCGGGCGAATGGTTGATATAGGTAAGCTGCTGCGTGCCTTTCACGCGGTGGGTGGAGGGGTCGAGCGACACATCCATGCGGTAACGCACCGCCTGCTGCCACTGGGGAGCCTGCGCTGCGAGGCGGGCAGAAAACAGGAAACATACCGTTATACTGCCTGCAAGAAATAGGTTTTTCATCAGATAATTAACCCTGTGTAGTGATTACTCCTCCTGCTGCTTTTCAAGCTCAGTAAGGACCATATTGCGCAAGTTAATCACATGAACAATAATCAGGGCAAAACTGGAAACATAAACCAGATACCGGAAGGTCTCCGAGGCTTCTTCCATCAGCAGAGAGCCTGCCAGGAACACATAGGTTACCCAGAGCAGGGTGCGCAGAAAGCGCGAAGGCGTATGCTGGGATGAATAGCGCACGGCCACAAATCCGAAAATCAGGAACACATAATCCCAGATCGGATGGAGCAAAGGCGAAGTAGGCGCACTTTCTGCATGAAGGTGTGCCGATGCGCTCAGAAAAACAGGGCCTGCCAGACAATGGATCAGGCAGAGGAAAGCGCTTGCTATCCCAAGGTAGTCAGAGTAAGATGTGAATGGGCGTGCCGGGCGCATTAAGAATAATTTTTACAAAGGTAGGGATTGGAAATCTTAATTGCAACTATGTTGCATTGTTTGAATGAAAAAGCGGCTAAATTCCCGGGGAATCTGTAATTTGCCTGCACGATCTGCCTATGCTTCAGTGCGAACCTCTCCAATTTGCCTATACGCGCGATACCGTATTCCGGTTTCCTGCGCTGCACTGCGCCGCTGCCCGGACCTTACTGATTCTGGGTCAGTCGGGGGTGGGTAAAACGACACTCCTGCATCTCTTGGGTGGTTTGCTCAGGCCTCAGTCAGGAAACATATATATTCATAACGAAGAAATTACTGCTTTGGACAATCCCCGGCTGGATGCGTTCCGGGGCCGACATATCGGGCTGGTTTTTCAGCGGCCTCATTTTGTGGCATCGCTCAGCGTTACAGAGAACCTGCTGCTGGCACCGTATTTTGCCTCTCTGCCGCAGAGCCGCCGCCGCGCACACGAATTGCTGGACTCCCTCGGCATCGGGGACAAAAGAGACAAGCTGCCGCAGCGCCTCAGCATCGGCGAGCAGCAGAGGGCCGCTATCGCGCGGGCACTGATGAACAGTCCCCGGCTGATCCTGGCCGATGAGCCTACTTCGGCCCTCGACGACATCCACGCCCAGTCGGTGGCTACCCTGCTCGAAAACAGCGCCCGCGAGGCCGGAGCTGCGCTGGTGATCGTTACCCATGACAGCCGCCTGATGAGCCGCTTTGACCAACAGGTGATCCTGGTAAAAGAACCCCATCTATGAACCTGCTACTGCTTACCTGGCGCAACCTGACCCACCGTATTTCGGGGGCTTTGCTCAGCCTGCTGCTGCTTTCGCTGGGCGTGGGGATTATTTCGCTTTTGCTGCTGATACAGAGCCAGTTGGAGCGGCATTTTACCGATAACGTCAAAGGAATAGACATGGTCGTGGGCGCAAAAGGCAGCCCTCTGCAACTGATTCTGGCCAGTGTTTATCACATAGATAATCCTACGGGCAATATTTCACTGAGCGAAGCCGATTCGCTGGCCCGCAACCCCCTGATTGCGCGTGCGATCCCGCTGTCCTATGGCGACAACTACCAGGGCTACCGGATCGTGGGCACAGATAGTTCATATGTGCTTCATTATCAGGCAACTGTGGCGAATG
>RDXT01000084.1 GCA_004292985.1 Bacteroidota bacterium | reverse complement strand
GATGCGCGTGCCTGCCGGGAACTCCTTCAAACGGAGGGCTACCACCTGGAGCAGATGGGGGCAAATACATTGGGAAGAAAAATATAAGGATGGACAAGCATTGCCCAAAACAAGCCGCCATTCTCACTAACTTTAGCCCCGCACACACGTACACATAGAAACTTTCACTTAATCTTGAAATTTATGAAAGCGCTGCTTCCTATGACCAACCGTCCCCGCGTGCTCATTATCGGGGGAGGCTACGCAGGCATCATGCTTGCCAAAGGTCTGCGCAATTCTCCCTTCCAGGTGGTTATGGTGGACCGGCATAACTATCACGCCTTTCAACCGCTTTATTATCAGGTGGCTACAGGTGGTCTGGAACCCGATTCGATTGCTTTTCCCCTGCGTAAAATGTTTGCCCGCCAGGAAAATTATGTGTTCCGCATTGCAGAAGTGCAGCAGATAGATACGGAAAATAAGACAGCTCATACTTCGATTGGCGAAATCAGCTATGATTATCTGGTGATTGCCACAGGTGCTGTAACCAACTTTTTCGGGATGAAGGAAGTCGAGGCCAATGGCATGAGTATGAAGAGCATACCTGAGGCGCTGGACCTTCGCAGCCTGATTTTGCAAAACTTTGAGCAGGCGCTGCAGGAAGTAGCCGAAGGCCGCGACAGCCTGATGAAGTTTGTGATTGTAGGGGGCGGCCCCACAGGTGTCGAAACCGCAGGTGCGCTGGCCGAGTTGAAACGCCACGTGCTCCCCAATGACTATCCGGAACTGGACCTCCGCCAGATGGAGATTCACCTGATCGAGTCGGGCGACCGCCTGCTGGGGGGCATGTCTGAAAAATCCTCCGCAGATGCCCGCAAGGCCCTCGAAGACCTGGGTGTGCACATCTGGCTCGATACCCGCGTGACCGGATTTGACGGCAAATTGATTACGACCGCGGGGGGTGAAGATTTTTATGCCAGCACCCTCATCTGGGCCGCCGGGATCAAGGGCGCGCTGCCCGAAGGCATGCCCACCGAATCTGTGGGCCGGGGCAACCGCCTCCAGGTGGACCAGTATAACCTTGTCAAAGGCCACGAGCATATCTACGCCATCGGCGACATCGCCCTCATGGCAGGCGGCGACGCCAAATATCCCAACGGTCACCCCCAGGTCGCCCAGGTCGCCATTCAGATGGGCAAAACCCTGAGTAAGAACCTGATCCGCCTGCACAACGGCGCTCCGCTCGAAGGATTCAGCTACCAGGACCCCGGCTCTATGGCCACCATTGGCCGCAACAAAGCCGTTGCCGACTTTCCCCAGGGCCTCCACCTCAAGGGCCTCATCGCCTGGCTGGCCTGGATGTTCGTTCACCTGCTGTTCCTGATCGGTGGCCGTAACAAGCTCGTCGTATTTGTCAACTGGGTATGGAGCTACTTTACTTATGACAAAGGTACACGATTGATTATCAGGCCTTTTAAACGGAAGAAAGTGGCTGAGCCTGCTGCGCAGGGGGTGTAAATCTTGTTTTCTGGAGCGGATATCCTATATTTCCGCTATGGACACCAAGCGCACCCTCAATCTCACGCCGGATACGCCTGCTTCTTACACCCCTGCTGCCACCCATCTGCTCATTATTGGGATAGATGCATATCATTTTGTAGGTAAATTGTCGAATGCCGTGCACGATGCGCGGGCATTCGCGCAGGTGATGCAGGAGCATTACCAGGTGAGCAGCGTCGAAATCCTTCTCGACGACAAGGCTACCCGCGAAGGCATGATCGAAAAGGTACGCGAAATGGGCAGCAGGCTTCCTGCGGGCCACAACCTGCTGATCTATTACTCAGGCCACGGCCATTTCGATGCGCAGATGGACATGGGCTACTGGGTGCCTGCTGATGGCAAATACAATATGCTGTCGAGCTACATTCCCTATTCCGACATCAGGCAGTGGGTTATAGGTCCCTTTAAGCATCTGCACCATATCCTGCTGATAGCCGACTCCTGCCATGCAGGCAGTATGTTCGACGGCGTGCGCAGCGGGGGAGGGCAGGAGCAGTTTCCTTCGCGCTGGCTGCTGGCCTCGGGCCGCAATGAAGTGGTGCCCGATGGGGTAAGCGGTTCGCACAGCCCTTTTTCTGCGAAACTGCTGCGCTTTCTGGAGGGCCCGCATAAGCCCAGCTTCAAACTCACCGAGTTGTACAACGCTCTGACAGAAGAAGAAGCGCAAGGCCCCCGCTACCTGGCTGCGCCCATGTTTGTGCCCGGCAACCAGATGGGCGAATTTGTATTCCGGAAGCAGCGCAGCGAGGCCTCCGACTGGGCGGATGCCCTCAGCCGGGACAATCTGCTGGTATTCACCGACTTTCTGGAGCGCTACCCCCAGAGCCAGCACCGCGAAGAGGCCCGGCAACACATTCGCCGGCTTCAGGAGATCCGCGACTATCAAAAATTAGGCAAAGACCCTTCACTCGATGAGCTGATCGGCTTTTTAGACAAATATGACGAAGATTCGGAATACCGCCGGGAGGCACTGGCGCGGAAAGAAGCGCTGATACAGCAACTGCGCGACGAAGAGCAGACGAAAGGGAGCCAAAAAACCGTTCAGGAAGCCCCCAAAACACCTGTAAAGAAAGTAAAAAAAGACCCTGATCCTCTTCCGGAGCCACCCAAAACGCCTGTAACAAAGACAAAACAAACCCCTGTTTCTCCCTTGCCCGCGTGGATTCGCCCCACATCCATCGGTACAGGCATTTTATTCGCAATTGTGTTGATTATCAACTCCTGGTCAACTTTTTTTCCCGGCAAAAAGAACCCTAATGGCCCTCAGGATCCCGCTCAGAAAGGCTCCGTTGCGGTCAATTACACAGGCGACCCCTATCTCTTGTCCGACAGCGATTTTGAGGCATTCTCGTTCAACGGCAAATATGGCTTCAAAAAGGCCCAGGCGCTCCAGCCGCTGAATTCCGGGATAGTTTTGCTCGTTCCCGCTATTTATGACAGTGTGAACTCTTACTCCGAAGGCTTAGCCGCCGCGAAAAAGTCCGGTAAATGGGGCTATATAGATAAGGGCGGCAAAGAGGTCATTTCCTTTCAGTATGCCAGCGCGGGGTCATTCCAGAATGGCCGGGCCAAAGTCAGCAGTCCGGGGGGAGACAGTCGTTTTATAGACAAGCAGGGAAAACCTGTGGCTATCGTGCTGCAGAACCCCTCTCAGCTCAAGCCTATTGTCACTTTCAAAAGCAAAAACCTCGTCAACAACCGCCGCTTAGTCAAATCCAATAACGGCAAATTCGGCTATATGGATAAAAATGACAAGCTGGTCATTCCCTTTCAATACAGCAGCGCCGAGGATTTTAAGAATGGGTATGCGCGTGTGGAGAAGGGCGACAGCGGGCTGTTTTTTGTGATAGATGTGGATGGGAAGTGTGTAAGAAATTGTCCGTAGGGGGCTTGTGTCATCCTTCGATAGGGGCCTTGTGCCACCCTTCGATACGCCTCGAAGACTCGGCTACTCAGGGTGACACTGCGGCTGTTCTGTCATCCTGAGTAGGTCCATAGGACCGTATCGAAGGATGGCACCACTCAATCCCCCAAAATGTATTACCTTTCGGAATTCATCCCGTCAAACCCCAACACACGGAATTCCGTTTATATCTCTATGAACAACAATCTCTTTCGCTCCTTCCTGCTGATTGCCGCTCTGGGTGCCGCTCTGATCTCCCGCGCGCAAGACGGTAATACCCTGCCTGCCCTCGAAGTAAAGGCCCTCAATGGCCAGAAAGTCAACACTTCGCAGTGGGCGAACGACGGAAAACCCATCGTGATCAGCTTCTGGGCCACCTGGTGCAAACCCTGCCTCAAAGAACTCAACAACATCAGCGAGGTCTATGACGAATGGCAGGAAAAAACCGGGGTTAAAGTTATCGCTGTTTCGATAGACGACGCCCGGACCAGCCTCGGCATCCGTAGCCTCGTGATGGGCATGGGCTGGGCCTATGACATCTATGTGGATGAAAACAGCGACCTCAAACGCGCCATGAACGTGGTCAA
>RDXT01000083.1 GCA_004292985.1 Bacteroidota bacterium | reverse complement strand
GGAGCAGCAAAATGTATGGCAGTTTATGTTTCAGAATGCCGACAAGCTCTGGGAGCAAACCCTGGCGCATATCGGGCTGACCTTTATTTCCCTGCTGATTTCGGTGCTGATCGGGATTCCGCTGGGCATATTTATTGCCCGAAATCCGCGCTGGCCGGGGTTTGTGCTGGCGGTGGTGGGCGTGCTTCAGACCATTCCTTCGATTGCCCTGCTGGGGTTTATGATTCCGCTGCTGGGCATCGGGCCCCTGCCTGCGATTACAGCTTTGCTCTTATATGCGCTGCTGCCGATCGTGCGCAATACCTACACGGGCATCACAGGGGTAAATCCTTCGGTGATTGATGCAGCGCAGGGTATGGGGATGAGCGCCCGGCAAATGCTGCTCCAGGTACAGTTGCCCCTGGCCCTTCCGGTGATCCTGGCGGGGGTGCGCACGGCCACCGTGATCAATGTGGGGGTGGCTACGCTGGCGGCCTATATCGCTGCAGGAGGCCTGGGAGAGTTTATTTTCGGCGGAATCGCCCTGAACAATACCCACATGATCCTGGCAGGGGCCATACCGGCAGCATTGCTGGCGATCCTGTTTGATTTCCTGCTGTCCCTGGCCCAGAAGCTCACCCAGCGCCGGGTACGCATCCTTACCTGGTCGCTTCCGTTGCTGATGCTGCTTTTTTCTTCCTTTTACCTGATTCCTTTTTCGGGCAGCGCGTTCAAAGCCGGATTTACACCTGAATTTATGGGCCGCGAAGATGGCTACCTGGGCCTGAAATCGGAGTATGGCTATGATATTCCTACGGTAATGATCAGCGATGCGGTGATGTACAGGGCCGTTTATGAAAAGGATCTCGACGTTGTAAGTGGCTACAGTACCGATGGCCGTTTGAAAAGCTTTGATCTGGTGATTCTGGAGGATGACAAAGGGCTGTTTCCGCCCTATTATGCTGCGCCTGTGATCCGGACTGCCTTCCTTGAGCAGTATCCGGAGGTTGCCGCAGCCATTGCCCTGCTCGAAGGCCGCATCAACGACAGCGTCATGACGGACCTCAATTACCGCGTGGATCAGTTGAAACAATCGCCGGAGCAGGTGGCAAAAGATTTTTTGGTGGAGCAGGGTTTGTACCGGCCTTCGCGTCAGGGGCAAAAGGCGGTGATGCGCTTAGGCTCCAAAATATTTGCCGAACAATATACCCTCATCAACATCTACGCCCGGCTGATCGAGGCCTATACCGACCTGAAAGTGGAGACCAAAACAGGCCTGGGCGGCACCAAAATCTGTTTTGATGCCCTGATGAACAATCAGATAGACATGTATCCTGAATATACAGGTACGGGCCTGCTGGTGGTACTCCAGCCTCCTCCCGAAGACCTGAAAGCCCTGGCCGGAGACAGAGACCGCATCTATGAGTATGTGCAGGAAAAATTTCAGGAGCGCTACGGGCTGACCTGGCTGCCTCCCATCGGATTTAACAATACCTATGCGCTGATGATGCGGCGGCAGCAATCCGAGGAGCTGGGCATCCGGAATATTTCGCAGTTGCTGGCGAAGTAAGTTATTGACAATCACGGCTTTTCACAGCACCAGCGCCCCTTCCATCAGCGCCTCGATCTCCTCGCGCCTCGGCACAGAGGGCTGCGAGCCGGGCCGCGTAATGGATATCGCAGCGGCCGCCGAAGCAAAGCGCACAGCCTCCTGCAGCGGCTCTTTCTCCGCCAGTGCTACGGCCAGCGCCCCGCAAAACACATCCCCGGCAGCGGTGGTATCCATCGGGTGGGCAGGCCAGGCAGGCATATGCCCCTCCCAGTCTTCGCTGCACACCCAGGCACCTAAGGGGCCAAGGGTAATGATCACATTCGAAGGCCCGCCGTGCCGCAGACGCTGCGCAGCAAAAGCCGCATCCTCTACATTCTTCACCGGGATGCCGCTCAGCGTCTCCGCCTCTGACTCGTTGAGGATCAGCATGTGGAGACAGCCTGCCAGGGCGGCATCGAGGGGATGGGCCGGTGCGGGATTGAGCAGCACCTTTTTGCCGTTTTCGGCAGCCAGACGGGCAGCGTAAGCGGCTGTTTCGTAGGGGATTTCGAGCTGGATCAGGATAATCGAAGCAGCGCGGATCATGCTCAGGGCCTGATCTATGTGCGCAGGGGCCAGCAGTTCATTCGCGCCGGGAGCGATAGACATGCAATTTTGTCCGTTGCCGTCCACCATCACCAGGGCAATCCCCGATGCGCCGCGTTCACGAACCGTGCAACTGATGTCCACGCCCTCTGAAAGCAGGCTCCGGATGGCGGACTCGCCAAAAGCATCCTGCCCGAATGCTGCCACAAGACCTACCCGCCCGCCTGCGCGGGCGGCAGCTACAGCCTGATTTGCCCCGCGTCCACCATGCGACTGGAAGTACAAACCTCCTCCTACCGCCTCGCCGGGCCGGGGAAGACGCGGAGCCAGAACTACCATGTCCGTGTTGGATGAGCCGATGACTACTATCTGGGGTGACATGTCAAATGTCTGAAAGTATGGGGCGAAGATAGGGGCTTCTCCCTGAAGAAAAAACCCCCTCTTTTCAACATACGATCACTTGTAGGTACGGTGTGCGTCTTTGGTGATACCATCCCAGGTATCGGTGCGGAAAGGCGAAGCGGGCAAACCCTCTTTGTTGTACAGGTTCGCGTCATCGGGGTTGTCGGCCCAGGCATATCTCACGGCCAGGGGCTGTGCTACGGCATCGCTCCAGACAACAATTTTATTTCCCTGAATCTCCGCTTTTGCCCAGACAAATCTGCGGTCTGCCCCTGCGATGCTGAATCCTTTGAGGTAGCCGTAGCGGTCGCGCTGGGCAATGAGACCACTTCCCACATTGTCAAATTCGAGCACAATTTTACTTCCCTGCACCTGCATCGAGCGGTACACAGGGCCGGAATAGACCAGCGTTTTGCCATAGGCCACTTTTAGCCCGGCCAGTGCGAGGCGCAGGCCCACGTCCTGCTTGTTGCGGGGGTGGATGTCATTGGCCTCGCCGATGTCTGTGATCACCGCCTGTCCGGTAGCTGGGAGCGAAAGGGTCATGCTCTGGGCTTCGCGGAGTTCGGCCCAGTCGCTTTCCTCGGGCTGGGCTTTGGCGTCGTGAAAATTGGCGAGCTGCACCCAGAGGAACGGAAATTCGCGGTTCCAGCGGTTGCGCCAGTCGCGGATCATGGCCGGAAAAAGGGTACGGTATTCGTAGGCACGGCCTGCATTGCTTTCGCCCTGGTACCAGATCGCTCCCTGAATGGCGTAGGGAATAATGGGGGCAATCATGGCATTGTAGAGCAGGGTAGGCTTTTCGTTCGGGCCAATGTTGGCGTTGGCATAGGTGCGGCTCACCGGAGCGACGCGGTAGCGCCATTCGCCCGAAAGGTAGAGGCGTGTAGTGCCGGAGACCCACTTCATTTCGACGCCTGCATTGTAGATACCTCCGCCTCCGCCAGTATCTTCTACCCGCACAGCGATCACGTTTTTACCTGCTTTTAATACGCCGGGAGCAATTGCGTATTCGCGGGGTTTGTTCCACTGCGCGCGGGTTTCACCCACCTGTTTTCCATTCACCCAGGTAATATCGCTGTCATCTATCGGCCCCAGATGGAGCATACCGCCCCGCGCAGCGTCTTCGGCAGACACGGTAAACTCTTTGCGGAACCACACCACACCGTCCACATTGGCCAACCCTGCATTTTCCCAGGCATCGGGCAGGCGCATGTTTTTCCAGTTGCTCACATCGAGCGCGGGATCTGCCCAGCGGGGCTGGTTGCCCACCATGTCTTCTTCGACCGGACCAAACTGGCCGATCAGGTTCTCGTAAAAGGCGCGGCGCTCTTTGAGCAGGGCATCCATGCTTGCGGCATCGAGTCCGTCGGTCACGTTTTCAAATCCTTTGATCCCCGTGATTACCGTGCCGCTGATCCAGGTTTCGACTTCGGTACCGCCCCAGTTGGTATTGATCAGGCCGATGGGCACGCCGAGTTCCTGCTGGAGTTTGCGGGCAAAAAAGTAGCCCAC
>RDXT01000082.1 GCA_004292985.1 Bacteroidota bacterium | reverse complement strand
TAAATCGGCACACTCCCTGGTCATACATGCCGATCCAGACATCTCCTGCCGCGTCTATCCAGAGATCGCGTACGATATTGTCTGGCAGACCTTCCGCTGCACCGATATTGGACACCGTTTTTTTCCCGTCGCGAAAGCTGCATATACTAATGCCTCCGTCGGAGCCGATCCATATATTTCCATCGGGGCCACGCCGCATCACATAGACAGAGTTGTCGGCCAGCCCATCGTCGGTATTGATGTTGTACAGGTGCTTATTTGCATATACATATAATCCTTCGCCATAGGTGGCTATCCAGAGTGCGCCTGTGGAGTCGGATAAAAGGCCGCTGATGGGCACCTTTGGCAGGCCTTCTTCGGGGAGAAAAGGAAGCAGAAGGCCCCCCTGCACAGATGCGATGCTGCCATCTTTATAGCCCGCCCAGATTACGCCCTTATGATCCTGAAAAAGAGTTGTTACCGCTACCTGAAGCGTGTCTGTGCGCTGATAGGGGCGGATTTGCTTTCCGTCATAGCGAAAAAGACCCTGTTCGCCACCCAGCCAGAGCCAGCCGTCCCGGTCTTCGAAGACAGTTTCAGCACGGGGTTCTTTCAGGGCAGGGGGCAGGTGCAGCCGCAGAGACTGGCCCGCGAGCAGCCCCGCAGAGAGCCATACGCAGACAAATATCAGACACCTGTAGCCCGTAAATCTCATGTACTTTTGGAGAAAACAGCGTTGATCGAGACCTTAACTTCTTCAGAGATTTTTTGCTTCACGATTTTGGGAATGGTGATGTTGTGTTCGGTGAGCAAAACGGTAAAGTCTGCTTTGACCGTCATCTGCCCCCCTTTTACCTCCACTTCCGCTTTGATAATCCGCTCCATTTCCACCCCGTGAATGTTCATCATCCCTTTTGCCCGGACAATATAAACGCCATTTTGGGTTAAATCTACTGTCTCGATAATTTTTCCATTAAAAGTCGCTTTGGGATATTTGTCACTTTCGAGGTAGTTTTCGTTAAAGTGTTCGCGCTGGAGGGGACTGTTGAAGCCCTGAAACGTGACGATATTGACCGAGAAGGCAAAACTGCGTTTAACCGGATCAATGAGGCCCTTTACCTGTGTGGACGTGGCGCGGATGGTTTCCAGCGGGGCTTCGGAGATCAGGGTGAGCTGCCCCTGGTCACAGGTAAAAACCGACTGGGCCGCAAGCGAGAAGGGCAGAAAAGCCGCTGAAATTAGCGTAAGCTTCAGGAAAGAGGGAAAAGAGAAAGAAAACATAATCAAATCTGTATATCGCACGTATATTTAACGATTTTCCACGAGAGAATGACATTCAAAGACTATTATAAAGTGCTGGGATTGCTTCAGAACGCTACGGAAGAGGAAATCCGGAAGCGTTTTAAGCAATTAGCCAAAGAATTTCATCCGGATAAGCGGCCCGACGACCCTAAAGCGGGTGAAAAATTCAAGGAAATCAACGAGGCGAAGGAAGTATTGCTCGATGTGAACGCCCGCAGCCGCTACGACCAGTTGCTGACCCGGCACCAGGCCTTTGCACAGCAGCAGGCCCGCGCACGCACCACAACCCCTCCGCGCGAAGACAGCCGCAATCCGGTGGTGGACGATATGTTTTCTGCCTTTTTTGATGGTATGTTTGGCGGGAGTGATCCGGTAAAAGGCCGAAATTCGGAGGCAAATGTGAAAATTTCGCTTCAGGAGGCATTTACAGGCGTACATGATGTGCTGGGCTACGAGGGCAAAAAACTCAGGGTGCATATTCCGCCGGGGGTGCGTCAGGGGCAGTCGCTGCGCATCCGGGGGCAGGGCGAACCGGGCCGCAACGGAGGGGAGCCGGGCGATCTGGTGATTACAATTCTAATCTCACCCGACAAACGATATACCCGCGAAGGCGACCACCTGCTCACCGAGATTCAGGTGGACCTTTATACTGCCGTTCTGGGAGGGAAAGCAGGGTTAAATACATTTAAAGGCCGTATACAGATAGATATTCCTTCGGGTTCGCAGCCGGGAGACCGCCTCCGCCTGCTGGGGATGGGCATGCCCCGCTATGGTGAAGAAGGCCGCGGCGACCTGCTGGTAACACTCCGCATACAACTGCCCAAATACCTCAGCGATGAGCAGCGGAAACTATTTGAGCAATTAGCTAAAGGAAAATAGACGTTACTCAGGTGGGTTTCTGCTCGATATAATCCACCACCCGCTGCAGCACATACTTGCGGACCGAGCGGTCCATGTCCCGGTCGGCCTCTCCCCGGCGGGCATACTGAAGTTTGAGAATAACCGCATCGCGGAGCACCGAAGCAATCTTCATCGAGGTTTTTTCGCGGATCACATAGTCGGGAAAATGCTTCAGCGAGTCCAAGAGCCAGCTTTCGAGGTCGGGAATGTTTTTGAGATGGGTGTAGGGAATCTCAAACTCGACCACCGATTTGTCAGGCGCACGTTTGGTGTAATTGACCACGTCGCTGCCCAGCACGGTATTATTAGGAACATAAATCAGCTCGTCGTCGTCGCTGAGCAGGTGTACATTCAGCAAGGTAATGTCAACAATAATGCCTTTGTACTGCCCGATTTTGATGCGGTCTTCCAGCGAAAATTCATCTGAAAACAAGATAATCATCCCGTTGAGCAGGTTGGAGACATAGTCCTTGAAAAGGATCGCCATAGCCGCCGCCACGATGGAAATGGCCGTAAGCGCCTCGCGGGGATGAATATCAAACACCAGCAGCAGTGCCAGGACAAACCCGACGATGGAGCCGATCGAAGCGATCTGGTTGATCCCCAGGGTAAAATTGTCGCGGACGTTGTAGGGGAGTTTGTTTCGCCGGATGTAAAAAGCGGTTATGATGATCCGGGCAAAATCGAAACACAAATGCACGGTAATCAGCAGCAGCACCGCCTGCACATAGCGGCTGGGCACGGCCATACGGATATGAATATCGGGCACCCGCACCTGAAGAATCAGGAGGCCCACCAGCAGCAGAAACTTAATCACAAACAAAAACCGCTCCCAGTTGCGGTGCCTCATGCTCAGGGACATGCGTTTGGGGGGATTTGGGGTGGCTTTCATTGAAAAAGATTTCTGAATACCAAAAGTACATGAATCCGGTCTTTTTTTATAATTTTCAAGCCTTAACCTAATCAGAAGTTCCGAATGAAGTTCGCTGCAATGCTCCTGGCCCTTGTATGGGCTTTTCCGGTCCTGGCGCAGGAGACCGATCCCAGAGTCTGGACGGTCAAAGATGTCATCCAGCAGGAAGACATCACGGGTGCTGCCTTTTCGCCCGACGGCAAGTCGCTGGTGTGGGTAAAATTCCGCCCTTCGGCGAAAAAAGACCGTTTTGTTACCAATCTCTGGATGACGCGCCTCGGCGAGGCGAAACCCCGCGAGCTACAGCTTACCCGCAGCGAAGAGAGCGACCGCAGCCCGATGTTCTCTGCCGACGGACAAACGCTGTATTTTCTCTCCTCCCGCGAGGGCGGAAAATCGCTCTGGGCCCTGCCCCTGAGCGGCGGCGAACCCTATGTGCTGGACTCCTTTCCCAATGGCATCGCTTCTGTCCGCAAAATCAATGACAGCCTGATCTATTATGAGTCGGAAGAGGGCGATCTGCTGTATGAGACCGAAATGGAAAAGAAAAAAGACGATGTGGAGGTGGTCGAAGATACGGTTCACTTTAAACCCAGCCGCGTATTTGCCTACAACCTCAACACCAAAACCTCCACCCGTCTGACGCCTTCCACCCGCTATCCCATTGGGGAATTTGCAGGCTCGGAAGATGGCAAATGGCTCATTACCTCCCATATCCGCTCCCCTCATTACGGGGTAGATGGTCTGCCCAAACCGGTATATTACCTCTGGAATCTCAGCGATGGTACTGTGCGTGAGGTTATTAAAGGTATGCAGCAGCCTTCGCGTTTTGAGTTTGCGGGCGACAACAGCGGCTTTTATTTTACGGCGGTGCAGTCCTCCAATCCGGAATGGGATGGCGCGGGTATAGACCTGCTTTATTTCTTTGACCTAAAAGAA
>RDXT01000818.1 GCA_004292985.1 Bacteroidota bacterium | reverse complement strand
GGCACAGGGCCGGCAGCAGCCATCAGAGGCTTCCATTCATCCTCCGTAAATTCATCAAAGCGCTTTTGCCCGATGTCCGACTCATAAAAGCCCCGGTGGCCATAGCTCTGGAGAAAATCCTGACGCCCGCTCAGGCCTGCGGTCATCTGGCGGTAGGATTCTAAGTAAAGGGTGCTTTCGCTTTTATTCATCAGCGACTGTAGCCAGCCGAGTTTCGCCAGTACTTTCACAGGTCCCGACATCGCGCCAGTGAGTGCCTGCATAAGCGAGACCAGGCCCACATAGGTCATTTGCATCTGGGTAAACCAGTTGGTAAAGGCAATGTCAGGCTCATTTCGCCACAAGATGCGCCGCCCCTCGATTTCGGTCGTCAGGGAACGGTAGCTATGCCGCACCCAGCGGCGCGTGCGGCTCCCCACGGTCACGTACTCGCGCAGCACCCGCACAAATACCGATACCTTCCGGAGGCTTTGCCAGGGGCGGAATTTGACGCGATATACGTCCTCGGCACCCACAGAGTCGCAGACCAGCGAAGTGGGCAGGCCCCAGCTGACCATCATGTCGAGCAGGGCCGAGAGGTTGATCCAGGGCATTCCTTCCGATACCTCGATAAAATTGCGGTCGGGCAGGGCCGGATCGAGGCGCTGGTAGTAGGAAAACAGGTGCTGGCTGCATGAAGAGATGATAGCTGTCATCATCCGTGAGGGCTTGTTGGGCAGTATTTCTTTGTGGTTGGCGGAGGTAAGGACCTCCTCAGCCTCTCCGGGGGTAGTGATGGGCCGCGCCTGGAGGAGGTAGAGCCGTCCCCTGGCGATGGAGTATTCTATGTCGAGGCCCAGGGGGGCCTCATCTGCCGAGGCTTCGAGCAGGCGTCCGCAGGCATGGGAGAGCAAAACGAGCGGTCGCAGCAGGGGACGCAGGCGATGCCCGGCATCAAAAGGCCGCCAGCGGCCCAGCAAAGGAGTCAAGAGCGTATCAGCGCGGGAAAAACGGGGCAGCAACAGGGTCTCAGGCTGCACCTTCCCGCTCACAAGCTGCTCGCCAGCCCCTTCCGCCAGCTCTGTTTTCCATACAGCCCCGCGAAATCCGAACAATACGCCGCTGTATTCCGCCTCCACCATCTCCTGGATGATCACTTCCTGCCCCTGAGGGTCGGGATACGAAGCAAAAACTTCCGCAATGGCAGCCAAGAGCCCGGCTTTGTCCACATGGAGCCGGGTGCGGAAATGCCCGGCAAAAGACTGGGAGGCGCTGTCTTCGTCGCTGTAACTGGAGCGCACCGCCACCGGGAAGCGCAGGCGAAGGGCAGGAACGCCCCCGGCCCGGAAGGCTTCGTAGCGAAGTCCCGTGAAAGCCGGTGTGGGCAGGCCCAGGCTGCGGATATGTTCCAGTTGGGTGAGTTTGCTCATCAGGAGACCAATAATACAAATTTTCGTACAAAATCGCCAGGATCATCCATCATGGGAAAATGGTCCCACTCCGGCTCTATATCGAGGGTCGCGCGCGGGAAATCCTGCTCCCAGAGCGGCAGGTAGCGTGCAGCGACCACCCGCTCTTTCTGCCCCCAGAGCAGGTAAAAAGGCTCCTGCGTAATCCGGGGCAGTATCTGGCGGTACCAGCGGTCGGTAATCAGGTCGAAAAAAACGGAAAATGCCTCGCAATGGCCATAGTCTGCAAAAAACTGCTTCCGGAGGGCCGGCGGGATGCGTTCGGGATGGGGAAACAGGCGTTTTTCCCAGATGGGCTGCAAGAGAGGCGCGGCCACAGCCTGCCGGATCAGGCTGCGGATCCACCGGGGCTGCATCAGCCAGGGAAACCAGCGCCGGTCGAGCGATGCGCCGATAGCAGAGTGTAAAATCACCCGCAGGGGTTTCAGCACACGACCGCCCGGAAAACGGTAGCCCCGCGCCGCCAGCTCCATCAGCAGGGAGCCGCCGATGCCGTGGCCATACAAGACCCATTCGGCATCTGTATCCGGAAGGGCGCGTTCGATTTCTGCCAGAAAAAGGGTCCAGTAGTCGCCAGAGGGAGGCAAGGGCCGCTTGTCAAATCCGCTCAGTTCGGGTATAATGACCTTTATATCGGGATAAGATTGCGCCAGAATATCCAGAGCGGGCAAAAAGCGGGTGCGGGAGCCGCCATTCCCATGTAGTACCAGTACATACCTCATGTATCTCTAACCTGCTGATTATACGAAAGTTTAGGTCTGTCAGGGGCAAGGACCCGAACGGGTAAGGTCCAGTTCCGGCGTGAAATAAAAGCATGAGTCCCCCGCACGAAGTTCGATCTGGTTTTCGCGCATCTCTAACTTAAAGTCCACCAGTTCGCGGGTATTCACCTTGTCGAAGGTATATTCATACAGATCCTGCGTGGCTTTGAAATCGCGTACCTTCAGCGAGCCTTTAAATTTGTCAAATACATAAATCAGGTTCCGGTCGCGGTCCACATAGGAGGTCTGGTCGTAGTCATAGTATTTGATTTTGTATTTGAGGTCGTCGCTGTTAAAATAGTCGGGATCGCCGGAAATATCGAGGGTAATAATGCCGTCTGTGGCACCGATGTCGTAGGAAGCGGCTGCCAGGATGCCTTTTTGGGCGGACACGACCCAGATGGTACGTTCGCGAAAACTTTTGAGACCGATCAGGGAGCGCCGCAGGATATAAAACACTTCTCCGCCAGCCACAGGATCCGTTTTGCGGTCAAGCAAAATCTGATACTGAAAGCGCGAGACTTTTTCTACGGTATCACCGGGGCTAAGGCCGGTATCGAGCAGCACCGTTCGTTTGTCAAAAGACTCTTCATCTTTATATACATACACTCTGGGGGGGCTATTAACGAGAAAACCCTCCATGGAAGCGCCGAAAATCCGGTAGGCAAAGGGAAAAACGGCCACTCCATCCACCCGGTCGGCCTGCCCGCTGAGGTAGTACCAGTTGTCGGCGCTGATTCGGATGGTATCATTGAGCCGGTCGAAAGGAGGGGTCTCGACATAGGTCTCACCGCAACTGCAGAGCAGGCACAGCCACACAATGGCAAGCACCTGCAGAAGCGTAGGGTAATGCTGCGAAGGTTCTTCTGGTTCGGTCATCTGGCTGAGAAAAAGAGCAACTCTTACAAATCTAAGAGAACAAGGCTACTTCACCAAAAACAGAGGCCTCTAAGGTGGGTTTATCCACAGAGAATTGTATATTTGGCCGTACCCTTAGATATTTCTGCTCATGGAGCCTGTAATCAAACTGGATCATATCCGAAAAACCTACCAGATGGGGCCGGTGCTCATCAAAGCGCTGCAGGATGTATCCCTGGAGATTTTTCCGAATCAGTACGTAGCCATCATGGGGCCTTCGGGTTCGGGCAAATCCACCCTGATGAATGTGCTCGGCTGCCTCGACACGCCCACCAGCGGTGACTACTTTCTGAGCGGGGTAAATGTGAGCAAAATGAACGACCGCGAGCTGGCGCATATCCGCAACAAGGAGATCGGCTTCGTCTTCCAGACATTTAACCTGCTTTCGCGGTCTTCAGCCTTAGACAATGTGGCCCTCCCGCTGGTGTACTCCGGAATGAGCAAAACCCAGCGCATCAACCGCGCCAAGGAGGTGCTGGGCCACGTGGGCCTCGGCAACCGCATGGACCACAAACCCGCGGAGCTTTCCGGTGGCCAGCGCCAGCGGGTAGCCGTCGCACGCGCCCTCGTGAATACGCCTTCGATCATCCTCGCCGACGAACCGACAGGTAACCTCGACTCCAAGACCTCTTATGAGATCATGGCGCTCTTCGACGAACTGCACCGCGCCGGAAATACCATCATCGTCGTTACCCACGAAGAAGATATCGCCCTCTACGCCGAAACCATCGTGCGCCTGCGTGACGGCAATGTGGAGTCTGTGACGCCTAATCCACAACGCCGCACCGGAAACGCGGACGCAGCGTAACCCCCGCCCTCATGCGCTCCTGGATCGAAATCCCCCCCGACAGTGATTTTGGGATCGAAAATATCCCCCTGGGTATCTTCCGCCACCCTGCCTATGGCCCTCGGGCCGCGACCGCCATTGGCCCCTACCTCGCCGATCTGGCAGCCCTGCACGAGCTGCGCTACTTTGAGGAGCTGCATCTGCCCGATGGTATTTTTGAGGAGCCGACGCTGAATGCATTTATGGCCCTGGGCCAGCCTGCCTGGCGGGCGCTGCGGCAGCGGCTTCAGGAGCTCTTCGATGCCGACAAAGGCGGCAGCCTCCGCAACTACCCCGACTCGCGGGCAGAGGTGTTTTATCCGCTGCGGGGGGTCGAAATGCTGATGCCGGTGCAAATCCCCAACTATACGGATTTTTATGCCAGCGAAACCCACGCTACCAATGTGGGAATTATGCTGCGGGGCAAAGAAAACGCCCTGATGCCCAACTGGAAGCACCTTCCGGTGGCGTATCACGGCCGCGCCTCTTCGATTGTGGTTTCGGGGGTGCCTGTGCGCCGTCCCTGGGGCCAGGTAAAAGGTGCCGATGACCCCGCTCCGGTCTATACTCCCACCCGTTCGCTCGATTTTGAGCTGGAAGTGGGCCTTGTGATCGGCACGGGAAACAAGCTGGGCACACAGATCAGCACCGGCGAAGCCGAGAACCATATATTTGGCCTGCTGCTGTTCAACGACTGGTCGGCCCGCGACATCCAGGGCTGGGAATATCAGCCGCTGGGGCCTTTTCTGGGCAAAAACTTTGCCTCCTCTGTCTCTCCCTGGCTCATAAGCCCCGATGCGCTTGCACCGTTCCGGACGGAAGGGCCCATGCAGGATCCTGCGGTGCTGCCCTACCTTCAGTTTGAGGGCGCGCGCCATTTCGATATACAGCTCGAAGTGCTGATTCAGGGGCCCGGCATGGAAGAAGTATCCATTTGCCGCTCCAATACGCAGCATTTGTACTGGAACATGGCCCAGATGATCGCCCACCACACCGTCAATGGCTGTAATCTTCAGACGGGTGACCTGCTGGCTTCGGGCACCATCAGCGGACCCGAAGAAGGCTCTTTTGGCAGCATGCTGGAAATCACCTGGCGGGGCGCAAAGCCGCTGCGCCTGCCCGACGGCAGCGAACGCAGGTTTTTGCAGGACGGCGATACCGTTATCCTGCGGGGATGGGCGGAAAAAGAGGGAATACGGATCGGGATGGGAGAAGTGCGGACGGAAATTCTGCCCGCACTACCCTGAGTATCAGGCTTTATCCAAAAAATCGAAAAAGGTATCTCCGCGCAGACCCAGACGAAGGGTTTCGAGCGGGATCGCCTCTGCCGGAGCAATATTGCCCAGGTTTACATCCGAGCCGAGGGTTTTGATAAACCACACCTGCTGGCTTTTTTGCGGCGCTTCCCAGACGATTTTATCCGAAGGAACATCGCGCAGAATTTCTTCGATCAGGTCGGTACGCACGCCGCCATCTTCGTTAAAAGCACCTACATTGCCTCCTTCACGGGCTTCGGCGATCACTTTCCATGAACCGGCATTGAGTTCCTGGCGCATCAGGGACACCCACTCATAGGGGGCCATGATTTTGCTGGAGCTTTTGCTGCCCACTTCGGAAAGTACTGTATAGTCTTTGGCCAGGCTTTCGATGATTTTGCATTTTTCCAGGATCGGGATGTCCACCGAACCGCTGGATACTTCGAGCCATTTTACGTCGTATTCCTTCAGAATATCGCGGTAGGTGTCCAATTGTCCGCGCACATAGAAGGCTTCGAGGAGGGTACCGCCGAAATAAAAGGGAATATTGTGATTGCGGTACACATCGAGCTTGGCTCTCAGGTTTGGGGTTACGGCAGAGGTAGCCCAGCCCAGTTTCACCACATCTGAATATTCTGCCGCCACGCTCAGGAAATCCTCAACTTCACGGATGCTCAGGCCCTTGTCCATGATCATCGTAAAGCCGGTTTGACGCGGTTTGGAAGAGCGCTCGGGAACTTGTGTCAGGGAATAATTCAGCATTGAGAATACAATTTACAGTGCGGTGCGGGGGGTTAATACTCTTCTTCGGGGCGGAAGGTAAAGCCCTCCAGGAAATTGGTGGCGTATTGCCCTGAGCGGAACCGTTCGTCGCGCAGGATTTGCTTATGCAGGGGGATGGTGGTTTTGACCCCTTCGACAATAAACTCATCGAGTGCGCCGAGCATTTTGGCAATCACCGCTTCCCGGCTGGGTCCCGAAACGATCAGCTTGGCGATCATCGAGTCGTAGTAGGGCGGGATCACATAGCTCGAAAAAGCATGGGTGTCCACCCGTACTTTCAGGCCGCCGGGCTTGTGGAAATACTGGATTTTGCCGGGCGAAGGGCGGAAATCATTGGCAGGGTCTTCGGCATTGATGCGCACTTCCATCGAGCAGCGGCCCGGAATGCGCTGGTAGGGGCTGATGACTTCGCCCGCAGCGACCCGGATCTGCTCACGGATGAGGTCCACGTCATAAATTTCCTCTGTAACGGGGTGCTCGACCTGGATACGGGTGTTCATTTCCATGAAATAGTATTTGCCATACTTATCATAGATAAACTCTACCGTACCTGCCCCTTCGTATTTGACGTACTTCGCGGCTTTGATGGCATCCTCGCCCATCGCAATGCGGGTTTCTTCGGAAACCACGGGGCTGGGCGATTCTTCGATCAGCTTCTGATGGCGGCGCTGCACGGTGCAGTCCCGCTCGCCGAGGTGATATACATTGCCATGCTGGTCGGCCATGATCTGTATTTCGATGTGTCGCGGCTCGACCACAAACTTTTCGAGATACAGGCCATCGTTGCCAAAGGCATTTCCGGCTTCGTTGCGGGCCTGGTTCCAGGCGTCTTCCATTTCTTCGGGAGTGAAGACCTTACGCATGCCTTTGCCCCCGCCACCGGCAGTTGCTTTGAGCAGCACAGGGTAGCCCACTTCTTCGGCGATGCTGATGGCCTGTTCGAGCGATTCGAGCAAGCCGTCGGAGCCTGGCACGATGGGCACGCCCGCTTTTTTCATCGAGTCCTTGGCCGTGGCCTTATCGCCCATGCCCATGATTGCCTCTGGACTGGGTCCGATAAATTTGATGCCGTGGTCGGCGCAGAGCTGGGAAAACTCCGCATTTTCAGACATAAACCCATATCCCGGATGGATCGCATCTACGCCACAGATTTCGGCAGCGGAGATAATATGCGCCATATTCAGGTAGCTCTCCCGGCTGGAGGGAGGTCCAATACACACGGCTTCATCGGCAAAACGCACGTGCAGGCTTTCCTTGTCGGCAGTAGAATAGACTGCTACCGTCTTGATGCCCATATCACGGGCTGTGCGCAAGATGCGGAGAGCGATTTCCCCGCGATTGGCTATGAGTATTTTCTTGAACATATCAGGCCCCTGTGTCAATAAGGAAAAGTGGCTGATCGTATTCTACCGGCTGGGCATTTTCCACCAGTATCTTCACGATTTTGCCATCCACCTCCGATTCGATCTCATTAAAAAGCTTCATGGCTTCGATGATACACAGCACCTGTCCTTTTTCTACGGTGTCGCCAACTTTGGCAAAAGGAGGTACCTCAGGATTGGGCGAGCGGTAAAAAGTACCAATCATCGGCGAGCGGAATTCGTACAGGTTTTTTCCTGCAACTTCCTGTTTCTCAGCCGGTTTATCCGAAGATGAACGCGAATCGTGGCTGCTGTCGGGCAACTGGGGCAGCGTCTGGATCATCGGCGCCTGCATAGGCGACACAGACATCGGAGCCGGCTGGGAGGTATAGATCACATTGTTTTCCGGCGGCTTGCGGCGGATACGGATCTTAAAGTCCTTCTTCTCAATCTCAACTTCGGTGAGGTTGGTGCGACTAACGAGTCTGAGGAGTTCCTGTATTTCTTTGTAATCCATAGGTGGGGTGAGATGAATTACCGGGCAAAGTAGCGAATAATGGTAATGACAGGGGGCAAAGGTAGAAAATTATCGGATTATTCATCCGCATAGCCCGGTATGTAGTACGATTTTAAGAATTTTTTATCACTTCTGCCCAAAAAAGTGCGTTGCTGAATAAATATGGGCCATGCGAAAACCGAGTCCTGGCGGCGGTAATAGATGAGGGATTCGAAAAAATCTGCTTCGAAATCCTGGGCTGCATCCGGGGGACCGGGGCTTACGCGCGTGCCTTCGAGGGTCGCATAGCCGGTGTATTCTTTCCCGAAACGGGACACCCGGTAGGGAGATCGCCTGATTTTTACATAGGGCACCGGCACTGCCTCCACCGAAATACGGTCCTCATTGTAATCTATCTGGCTTTCATAGCGGGTTCCTTCTCCGCCATAGACATAGATAGCGCTCCTGCTGCCGGGAATCATGTCCCATATCCGGTGGCCGGTTTCCACAGCGCCTGTACGGGCCAGGGCCACTTCGCGATAGATACCGACCCGCGAACTGTCTTCTTTCACATAAAACTTACCGCTTTTGTACACCAAAAACCCCGGCTTACCCATGCTGCTGCGGAGGCTGATATGGCCCTCTTTCTTCCGGACAAATACAACCTGATCCCGGCTGCTGTCGGAAATCATCACATAATCCAGACCCGCGCAGATAAAATGAGGTGTGATGTTATTCAGGGTAAACGTCTGATTAACAAGCCCTTCAGCATCTATCTTAAAGAGTCCGCCCTCTTTTGTGGCGATCCAGACCCCTTCGCCATCGCCACTCATATCTGTGAGCGAAGCGCCTGCGAGGAGGCTTGCAGCCCAGGCCGTATCCATTTGCCCACCGGAAATATGGATAAGGGATTTCGCTCCGGAACTGTCCTCTGCCAGGATCACTGCGGCCTTCGTTACAGGCTCATACGCAGCATCGTTGTCAAAGGCGCATGCCGTAAGCAGCCAGGGAAACAAGAGCATCCAAAGGCGCTTATTCGCCGTCATAGGCCCATTTCAGGTACACAGATCCCCATGCAAAACCGCCGCCAAATGCAGCCAGCATCAGATTGTCGCCCTTGCGGAGCTGCTTTTGCCAGTCCCAGAGGCAGAGCGGAATGGTAGCGCAGGTGGTATTGCCATAGCGCTGGATGTTGATCATCACCTTTTCCGGAGGCAGGCCTGCCCGGCTGGCTGTCGCATCAATGATGCGTTTGTTAGCCTGATGGGGCACCAGAAAGCGCACATCCTCGTGGGTGAGGCCATTGCGTTTCATCACCTCTTCGGTCACGTCGGCCATGCCTTTTACGGCAAATTTATACACCGTAGAGCCTTCCTGATGGATAAACTGACGCTTTGCACGCACATTCTGCACAGAAACCGGCTCATAGCTCCCACCCGCAGGCTGCTGCAGGTAGGCACATCCTGAGCCGTCCACTTCAAACTGGGCATCTATCATGCCATTGCCTTCGGTATCAGGCTCCAGCAGTACAGCGCCTGCGCCATCGCCAAACAGGATGCAGGTGTTGCGGTCTTCGTAATCCACCCGGATGCTCATGGTGTCGGCACCGACAACGAGCACCCGCTGGTGCGTGCCGCTCTCGATAAACTGTGCACCTGTGCGCAGCGCATACAAAAAGCCTGCGCAGGCTGCGTTCATATCGAAGCCCCAGGATTTGGTAGCGCCGATTTTGTCCGCGATAATATTGGCCGTAGCCGGATATACGTGGTCGGGCGAAACGGTGGCACAGATAATCAGCGAAATATCGGCGGCGGTATAAGGTGTGCGGCTGAGCAGGTCATTGACCGCAA
Organism: Bacteroidota bacterium; assembly: GCA_004292985.1. Taxonomy (GTDB): domain Bacteria; phylum Bacteroidota; class Bacteroidia; order J057; family J057; genus RDXT01. The sequence continues at coordinate 5,012 of RDXT01000818.1, read as the reverse complement.
TAACAGCCATATCGGAGGTGGCGCGGCCTTTGTCCAGGATACGGCGCTCGGCGATTCCGGTGCGCTCGCGGATCCACTGGTCATTGGTATCGGCCATCGTTTCAATTTCAGCGTTGGTCAGCACCCGTTCAGGTACGTATCCGCCCACGGCGGTAATGGCAGCACGGATTTTCATTCGTCCGGGGTTAGTAGGTAAAGCCTCAGATACAAAACTCAGATTTTAGCAGCGCAAAAACAAAAGCTTGCACGAAATTGCAGAGCTTGCCATTTTGCCGCATGCTATATGTCCGCAGCTCCAAGCCCTCTCCGCGCCTTCGCTATGCCTTAGACATCGTTCTGGGTCGTATGCTGGGCTTTTCCTGGCATTTGGCGGAGCCGGGAGAAACAGTTCAGGGGCCTGTGATTGCCTATGACCTTCGGGCAGAATCGGACGAATTTCAGATCCTGCCCTGCGGCCTGCTTGAAGAAGAGCAGATCCGGAGCGAATTTCCGGAGATTTTCCCCGGAGCATTCCCTTATCTTTTTCCCGCTGAAACAGGTTTCCCCTTCGACGTACTTTCTGCAAGCTTTTGGTTATCAAGTGATTACGAAAAATACCAGGCGCTGTACATAGACGCGCATGGCCGGTATGCATCCGGGGCTTATCCTTCGGCTTCGCTCGGCCTGGACCGGCAGCCGCTCATACGACGCTGGGCACAGGCCCTTCTGGAGGCGCTGGAGGCCCATTTTGGTGCACAGCTCCCGCCCCGGCAGCCACCTGCATTTACCTGCACCCTGAGCTTTGACATAGATTCGCCCTGGAAATACCGCCATAAACCCTTCTTTGTCCAGGCTGGCGGATGGGTAAAAGATATGCTGAAGCGAGATGCAGATGCCCTTCAGGAACGCCGGAAGGCCCTTTTTCAACAGGAGGACCCTTTCGACACCTTCGGCCTCATCGCCCGGCACTGCCCGCCCGCGCATACGCGCTTTTTTTTTCTGATCGGGCGGCGCTCCCCCTACGATGGCCGCCACACCTGGCGCAACAGGTCCTACCGCAGGCTGATCCGCCACATCGCAGCACAAGGTTATCCCTGCGGCATTCACCCTTCGTATGAAACGGCCCAGAAACCCGTCTGGCAATCTCTTGAGAAAGACGCACTTAGCCGCATATTAAACAGCCCGGTCAGCAGTTCCCGGCAACATTTTCTGCGCTATCGCTATCCCGACACCTTCCAGGGGCTGATCTCCTGCGGCATTGGCGAAGACTATAGCCTCGCACTGCCTGAGACCGGAGGATTTCCCTGCGGCATGGACCGCCCCTGGCCCTGGTTCGACCTGATCCGCAACCAGCTTACCCCGCTGATCCTGTATCCTACGATATTGATGGACAGGAGTTTACAGCAGTATCTCCGCCTGACACCCGAAGCTGCTGCTGCCCGCGCCCGCGAGTTACTGGACTGTACCCGCGAAGGGGGCGGGAACTTTGTGTTGCTGTTACACAATGAAAGCCTGAGCGAGTCGGCAGAATGGAAAGGCTGGCGGCAGATGTGGCTCGACCTTGTGAAGCTTTCGTTAAATTATCTTGCAGCCACAACCTAAATGATTCGAAAGTCGTAAATCGGGATTCGCTAACCTTATTCCCTCACACAGGTGCTAACGTTTGAAATGATCCCGAATCGCTCACTCGATGCGCAGCGATGGGATGCCTTCATAGAATCCTCGCCCCAGGGTTCGCTCTACCTGCGTTACGACTACGCTTCCCTTCTTTTTGAAGAGTGGGAGGCACTGATCGTCCGGGAGGAAGATACGTGGCTGGCGGTGATGCCGCTGGCCAGAAGCGAGCGTCTGGGCTTCCGGCGTGTGCTGCAACCCGTACTGGCGCAGCACTGGGGCCTGTGCTTTGTTCCGGCGGAGGACCGCCCCTACCGCGAGTACCTGAGCCTCAAGCGGCAGGTCATCATCAAGGCCTGCGAGGCATTTGATCGGGCCGACATCTGCCTGATCCATTTTTCCCCGGAATTCGACTATGGCCTGCCTTTCCACTGGGCGGGTTTTGAGCTTCGCACCCGCTACACCTACTGGCTGGAACTCGATGCGCCTCCGGCGGTGCTTTTTCACCGCCTCGCCGACCCGCTGCGGCGGCAGGTGCGCAAAACCGAGCGTAACCACCTCGAAGTACGGATCGTCAGTGACCCCACCGGGTTTCTCGATCTGGTGCACCAGAACCGCCTGCGTGGACACGACGTACTTGGCGGCAATGTCCGGGCCAAAAACCTGCTGCCTCATTTGTGTAAGTTATTGACAGACAAGGGCTGGGGAGAAATTCTTGAACTCCGAACGGCAAGCGGCGACCTGCATGCCGCCCTGTTGCTGGGCCGGCACCGCGACCACAGCCTGTATCTGCTGGGCGCTTACCATCCGGAGCAGGCACAATCGGGCGCTATGTCGCGCCTCATGTGGGAGGCAATCGCCCATGCAGCCCTGCGCGGGGACCACATTTTTGATTTTGAAGGCTCCATGATCGAGGGGGTCGAAGATTTTTTCAGAAAATTTGGTGCAAGACCGGTTCCTTATCTGCAAATTCGCAGAAACCGCTTACCCTTTTTTCTGCAATGGATTCCCGGATTACAGTAGTTGGCAACCGCCATTCGTACCTGTCGAATGTGCTGCTGGAAATGCGCAGCGAGGAGCTTCAGCAAGACCGGATGCGTTTTCGGTTGAATCTGGAACGTACAGGAGAAATTCTGGCTTACGAAATCAGCAAAGAGCTGAGCTACGTGCCCCAGACCGTGCGCACGCCCTTAGGCGAGCTTGAGATGCATATCCTTGAAAATCAGCCGGTTGTTGTTTCGATCATGCGGGCGGGCCTGCCTTTTCATCAGGGTTTTCTGCGCATATTCGACAAGGCTGACAGCGGCTTTATCTCCGCCTACCGCCACCACCAGCGCGGCAGCAACGAGTTTGAAGTCCGCATCGAATATATGGCGACGCCCGAACTGGGGGGCCGCGACCTGATTCTGGTGGATCCGATGATCGCCACCGGCAAAAGCATTGTGCTGGCCTACCGCGAGATGCTGGAAAAAGGAGAGCCTGAGCGCGTGTTTATCGCCGGGGTCGTCGGCAGCGACGAAGGGGTAGAGTACATCCATCGCCATATTCCCAAAGCGCGCTTTTTCCTCGCGGGCCTCGACCACGAACTGACGGCACGCGCCTATATCGTACCCGGCCTCGGCGACGCCGGAGACCTGGCCTACGGACCGAAATAGCAGGGTACAGAACCACCGGTCCCTGAGGCTCTCGAAGGGCCGGTCAACGCCTGTACCCTGAAAACCGTTTTGCGGCGCTTCGATAAAACTCAGCGACCGCATTTTTGCCTGTAACTAAAATTTCAAAAGCGCGTTAACTTTATCACCTGTTTTGACTTTACCGCCTCGATATGCTTAATAACTGGATGGCCTTGTTGCCGATGGGGGAGATACTGCCTCTTTTTGCCATGATCAGCCCTGAAAAATGGGGTATGTATCTTTCTGTGGCCCTGGTTGCCTCCGTAAAATTTTTATTTGGGGTGCTGGCGGGTCTGGCTTTGCCGGGGTTTACGCTCTGGGATATCCTTTTTTCCGCAGGCGGGGGGGCATTTCTTGGCTCTGTGGCCTTTACTTTTTTTGGGGTAGAGATTCAGAAGCTGTATGAGCGCTATTTTCCGCGCAAAAAACCTGCAAGTTTTGCCCGCCGCCGTAAGTTATATGTCTTCTGGAAGCGCTATGGCCTGCTGGGAGTTTCGGTGATGATCCCGGTGTTTTCGCCGATGGTCAGCATTGCAATTGCGATTGCTTTCCGGGAGCGTCCGGGCAAAATTCTGCTCTATATCACCGCCAGCATTATCGTATGGTCGGTGTTGCTTTTTTCCTTCAAGGAACTGGCGCTGGGCCTTTTCGGCACCCATTAAGCCCCCAAACACCCCCTCTTCCGGACCTTTGGCAACTTTTGTTTAACCATTGACCCGATTCTAACATCCGGACGCCCGCGGGTCCCGTATATTTGAGCAACAATACGCCAAAGATCAGATACTGTTTTTAGGGAAAAGTGCTTTTAAAAGATCGCCCTCCGATGCCGGCCAGCTTCGGAGGGTGTATTTTTTGAGGGAGATTGAAAAAGCCGCCCCCATGCGTATGTTTGCAGCCCTGTTTCTCCTTTTGATACCCGCCAGTACATGAAAGCAGCCCCCTCCCATACGCCCCGCTATGTCTATGGGATAGATTTCGGCACAAGCAACTCGGCACTGGCTGTGCTGGACACCCGGCAGCGCGAAGTAGTGAAGATTTTCACGGTCCCCTCCGTCCTGTTTTTTCCGGATGAGGTGCAGCCCGGCCAGCCGCCTGTGCATTTTGTGGGGGACGATGCGGTAACACGCTATGTAGAAAGCGAGCGGCAGGGGCGCTTTATGAAGTCGGTCAAGCGGGTGCTGCCCAACAAAAGTTTTGAATTTACCCGCATCCACGGAAAAAAATACACGGCAGAAGACCTTGTCGCGCTGATCATCGCGCACCTCAAACGCGAAGCGGATCTCTTTGTGGGAGAGGCAGTTACAACAGCCGTGATCGGCAGGCCGGTCGTTTTTGACGAGCATCCCGAAAAAGATGCCCTGGCGCAGGAGCGACTGGGCCGCGCTGTGCGTCAGGCAGGAATTGAAACGGCCTTTTTCCAGCTCGAACCCATCGGGGCGGCATTTACCTACGAGCGCCAGCTCGATCGCGAAGAACTGGTTCTGGTAGCTGACTTCGGGGGCGGCACCTCCGATTTTACAGTCATGAAACTGCGTCCGGAGGCAGCCCATAGCCCTGATCGTCAGGCAGATATGATCGCCAAAGGCGGCATTTACATCGGAGGGGATAATTTTGACTCCTCGATCATGTGGGAAAAAGGAACGCCCCATTTTGGCAGAGGAATGGAGTACGAATCGCGCCCCGGCAAATGGCTCGAACTGCCACTCTCCTTTTTTCACAATATCTGCTCCTGGGAAAAAATGAACT